>JARCMA010000637.1 GCA_030248405.1 Microcoleus sp. MP8IB2.171 | reverse complement strand
GCGAAGTGGCATAATCTTTCACCAACTCAGAGCGATGGTAGTGGTGTCCCCAACCCAAGCTAGCAATGGGAACCTTTGCCCCCCGGATTCCCGCTTCGATTTGTTCCTGCAACTGCTGCGACAGCTTCGAGCCGTTTGAGCCGAAAAACTTAATGCCGTTGTCTTCTGGGGGATTGTGGCTGGCCGAAATCATCACTCCGCCGACTGACTCCGAAACGCTTGCCAGATAAGCAACGCAGGGAGTGGGACACAATCCCAAATTCCACACTTCCAAACCGGCGGCCGTCAAACCCTCTGACAGTGCCATTGCCAGCATATCGCTGGAATTCCTGCTGTCTTGCCCCAAAATCACAGGCCCCTGGTTAGGGGAATTTTGGCGTAGAACTTGCCCAGCCCAGAAGCCAACTTGCTTCGCTAGGGGTGCATTCAGCAATTCTCCAACTTTCCCGCGAATGCCGTCTGTGCCAAAGAGTTTTGTATTTGGCAGGGAGAGGCTATTTCCCAGCAGAATCGTATCGCGTTTGGCTGGCTGTACCGAATTAACAGCCGGAAACTCGCTGCCACGAGGGCGCGAAGGTGTCTGAACCATATTCACTCCTTTAGGAATATTCACACTCACACTTTGGGTTCATGTTACAACTGAAAGTCTTTATTTTCAGCCTAAACTCCATTTATTTCGTCAATTGCTGAAGCAACTTGCTTTGACAACCTACGCACAAAGCTTAACTTCCTCGGAAAAATTTGTATTGTATCCAAGGGGAAAACTTTTAGTCCCCGGCGCGCCAACGCCATGAAAGCCGGTTTCTTTCTGCCTCCAGGAGTGACGCTGCTGCTGCGGTTTGAGCCTGTCAGCAACTGCGGGTATAGAATGTTAATGCTGTATTGCCGTATACTTTGTGGCGGCAAATTTCTAGGCCGGAAATCGCTTGTGTCGATCGCTCCGGGCTGTGTTCGATCGCGATTTCGCCGAGGAGTGCTAGCATTTCTTGGCTGGTGATCGTGTTTAACACAGGTTCGTATAAGTCGCTGGCGTAGGGCGGATCGAAGTAAATGCGATCGAACTGCTGCCCCGCTAGTGCCGCCAATTTCGCCGTTGCGTTTCCCCGCAATATTTGGAATGTTTGGGACGAGTCTGCTACTTGCTCCCAATTTTCGCGGATAATTGCACAAGCTTTCGCCGATTGTTCGATGCCAGTGACACTCGCGGCTTTGCGACACAAAGCTTCTGCACCCATCGAACCGCTGCCGGTACAAATGTCAAGCCATCTGCAATCTGCGATCGTCCCTTGCCAAATATTAAATAAAGCTTCTCTGACTCGCGAAGGTGTAGGGCGAGTTGCGAGTCCCGGCAGAGTTTTGATTTGACGATTGCCACTGATTCTCAGGCTCATACCATTTTAGATTTTAGATTTTAGATTTTAGATTGGGGATGACTGACTAAATATGAATTTGGTGCCGACTTACAGTTGCATTCTTTATTGAAACTGGTATCATTTAAAACTATAAACACCCGGTTTATACCACAAACCGGGTTTTGCACAAATCACCTAAGCGGCAACTTTTGCCCTTACCTGACTGACAAAATTTGACAGCATTTGCAATCCAGTAGTCGAAGACTTTTCCGGGTGAAACTGCACAGCCATCAGATTGTCTTTGGCTATAGCCGCCGTCACATTTTGACTACCGTGAGTCACAATTGCCGATCGCACTTCCAAATCAACAGGATCGACATAATAAGAATGCACGAAATAAACCCAAGGATCAGACGGTAAATTTTGCCACAGCGGCAAATCCGGCTGAGTAAATTGCAATTGATTCCATCCCATGTGGGGAATTGTCAAACCCGGTTCCGAACGAAATCGGCGCACTTTTCCCGCAATAACGCCCAATCCCGGTTCTACGCCTTCTTCGGAACTTTCAAACAGAATTTGCAAACCCAAACAAATGCCTAAAAAAGGTTTTCCCGAGGCGATCGCACTTTTTATCGGTTCTATCAAATTGCGCGATCGTAAATTCTGCATTGCCGGGTCAAACGAACCAACTCCCGGCAAAACCACCGCATCAGCCTGCTCGATTATAGCAGGAGAATCTGTAATTTTTGGCACTGCACCCACATTTTCCAAGCCTTTACAGACCGAGTGCAGATTGCCCATGTCATAGTCTACTACTGCAATGACAGACATTGACTTACTTGCCTTATATTATCAATATCAGTATTATTGCACAAATATGACGGCGAAAATCCTGCTAACCTCATTTGATACTTGGCTTCCCCATCAGAAATCCAACTCTTCGGACGACTTATTAGCCAAGATTTCCCAAATCAAATCTTTGCCTGATTCCCTGACTTTTTTGAGGAAACTGCCAGTAGATTTTCAGCTAGCACCTAATTTAGCGATCGCCAAAATCAACCAACTCCGACCAGACACTATTATCTGCTGCGGCATGGCCGAGAGTCGGCAAAAATTAACCGTAGAATCTTGCGCTTGTTGCGATCGCGACATTCGGAAAACAGCAGTTAATCTCGAACCGCTAGTCGCTGATTTAGCAGCAACAGAAATCAGTCACGAAGCCGGAAAATTTGTATGCGAAGCCCTATATTATGCGGTTTTAAAACACCTTGCAGATTCTCAACTTAGCACCCAATGTATTTTCGTACACGTACCAATTTTAACTCCCGAAAACACTGACAGAATTGTCGCCGATTTTTTATTAGTTATGAGCCGTCTAAATCTCGCAGCTAATAAATCTTACTTTTCACGGCATCTCTGAAAGGTAGAGTAGGAGGTCATTCTAGGCAAAAGGGGTAGATGGTGATATAATCTGGTTAAAATCAAGTAAAGGC
>JARCMA010000093.1 GCA_030248405.1 Microcoleus sp. MP8IB2.171 | reverse complement strand
CTTGCCTACTGCTCCTTACGTTGAAGCATTGAGCTTTGCTCGTAACCGTGGTTGCACTCCTCGCGATATGTCTGCTCAAGCTTTGACTGAGTACAATGCTCTTCTTGACTACGCCATCAACTCCCTGTCCTAATTAATTGACAGGTTTGTGATGTCGTGACTGGGTAGTTTCTACCCCGACAAGTCTGGGAAATCTTGGCTCGTTGCTTTACCGAAATCGGTGAGGTAAGGGTAAAGAATTCCTAGGCTTGTTATTTTGTGTTTTAATATAAAACAGGGCGGTTGAAACCGCGTCTATACAAGCAAAACCCGGATGGTGCGCGGGTTGAAGACCGAGCGGTTAAAATTACGTTATCCTTTCTTTGTCCGCGGAGGCGGACATTGTTTGTATAGGCGCGGTTTCAACCGTCGTCTCAACCGCCGTCTGATCTGAACCGTATTGAATTATTGCAAACTGCTAATTTTATGGATAAACGCTTTTTTAGTTTTTTTAATTTAACGGAAGACCAGGCGATCGCCATTTTAGATACGCCACAAGACCAAATCGGCGAAGAGGATTCCCGCTACATAGCCGCTTCCCATTTGATCAATTTCTCCACAGATCGATCGATCGCAGCACTGATCCGAGCCGTACAGCAAACCGATCCGGTGCTGGAAAACCGGATTGTGCGCCGCAAGTCGGTGGAAACTTTGGGAAGACTACAAGCTGTGTTAGCGTTGCCGGTGATTCGCACCTGTCTGGCCGATAATGATTGCTATACGGTGGAAAATGCAGTTTGGGCGATCGGCGAAATAGGCACTCAAGATGCCGACGTTTTAGAAGAAGTTGCTCAATTGCTGGATAAACCGGGACAAACTTACCGGGTAATTATCCACACCCTGACTAAGTTGGATTATCAACCAGCCTTAGCTAGAATTCGTAAATTTGTCGATGATATTGACCCGCCTACTGCTAGTGCTGCGATCGCCGCAATTTGCCGCTTAACCAGAGACTTTTCTCAAATGGGCAAAGTTGTCGCCATGCTGCAACACAAAAATGTCCTAGGGCGCAGATTATCCATCCAAGATTTGATTGATGCCCGTTACTACGATGCCATCCCCAATATTGCCCGATGTCCCGTATCTTTAGTCTTTCGGCTGAGAGGAATTAGGATGTTAGCATCAGCAGGAATTGCTGACAAATCCCTGACCTTTGCCACCATTCAACCTTATTTGGAACAAACCTTAAGAGATGATCCAGCAGATTTAGATTTAGTGCATAGTTATGAAAAATTACCAGATTTACCATTTCTGATTCACGAATTATACGAAACAGATTTTGGACGTTGCTATTTAGCAGCTAAGACAATTCTCGAAAATTACTCAGATGATGCACCAGCAGCCCTATTTGCCACCTTTGCTGAAGAAGCAAATAATGACTATGGAGCGCATTTTCATGTGGTAAAATTGTTTGGTTGGTTAAAACATAATCCAGCCTACGATTTGTTATTGGAAGCTTTGAATAACTCCCAACCCCAGTTTCAGAAATCCCGTGCGGCGGCTGCGATCGCCCTAGGGGAACTGGGAGAACAACGTGCGATTCCAGAATTGAAAGCTTGTCTGGAAACTAAAATCTGGGATTTGAAGTATGCTGCACTAATGGCCCTGGAAAAACTAGGCGATATCAGCGGTTATGAAGTTGCTGCGGCTGACCAAGATTGGTTGGTTCAAGCTAAAATAGATGCTCATACTTCAGTAACATCCGAACTATCTTAATTTAGGACGGGAGGCAGAAACCGGGTTTTTTTACGACAATACTGCATCCCTGCCTTTAATACTGGTGAAAAACCCGGTTTCTTTGATATTTATGCGCCCAGGATTGTTAATTCAGCTTAATCAGAATACCTAAAACCCCAAAAATTATGACAACAGATGCTTTGTTTGAAAAACTAAAACACCCGAATCCTCATATGCGCGATCGGGCAATGTATGAAATAGCCGATTCCCGCGATGAAAATACCATTTCTCGACTGGTAGCCATTTTAGATGATCAAGATGTCGTCTATCGTCGGGCGGCTGTGAAGGCTTTGGGTGCGATCGGTGAGGATGCCATACCACCGGTGGTTGACGCAATGTTAAACAGTGAGAATGTGACTGTGCGAGGGAGTGCGGCGAAGGTATTGGCGCAAATTGCGATTAATTATCCAGAGTTGCCTTTCCCGGAAGTGGGTTTGCAGGGATTGAAAAAGGCGATCGATGACGCTAATCCTGTGGTGCATATTGCAGCGGTGATGGCCTTGGGACAGATGGGATCCTCTGCGTTTGAAATTTTGGTGGAATCGCTGAATACAACGGATAATGTAGCGGTACAGGTGGCGATTGTGAGTGCATTGGCTTCTGTGGGCGATCGGCGTTGTGTAGAAATTCTCACCAGATTTGCCAATGATGAAGCCGTTGATTCCTATGTGCGGGAATCGGCGACAAGTTCTTTATCGCGCTTGGATTTGGTAATGAATTATAAGCGTGCAGATAGTTAGGTTTTTATTGGGGTGATGAAGTATTAAGGCTTTGGCTGTGACGGCTTGTTTTGTGCGATCGCTGCCGATGTTAGTTAGTGCGCGATGAGGTAAGCATGACAGATTGGCTGCGTTGTTGAGTATCAAGGAGGAAAGGGCGATCGCCAAAACCGGAAATTGACAATTAGTGAGAATTGTGCTATCTTTGTTTAACCTGGAAGTAATAAATTAATATCCCTAATATCTTAACTATTTAAAAGCTAATCTCTATGTAAGCAAAAATTGTGATGGTCAGAAAAAATCACCCAAAGCCAGAAGTTGAGGATGCGTTGAGGTACGCCGAAGAAAATGGATGGCGCGTTGATGTTGGTGGTTCTCATGCTTGGGGAAAAATCTACTGCCCCTACAACGATAAAGAGTGTAGAAGTGGGATTTTTTGTATATCTAGTATTTGGAGTACCCCAAAAAACTCAGGGAATCATGGGAAACAAATTCGTCGAGTAGTGGATAACTGCACAAAGCATAACAATGTGAATGAGTCTTCCCCAGAGGAGGAATAAAAAATGAACGAGTATGATTTTACTTTGAAGTTTAATCTGGAAGATTCCCAAGCCGATCCAGATGATTTTATTGAGAAGCTATATGCAGGTGGCTGTAATGATGCCTTGATTGGAGTTGGAAATAAAGGATATGTCGCACTAAATTTTATCCGTGAGGCATCATCGGCTTATGAAGCTATTTCTAGTGCAATTAATGATGTCAAAAGAGTTGTTCCAGCCGCAACTCTGATTGAAGCATCACCAGATTTGGTTGGTTTGACGGACGCAGCTAAAATTCTGGGGTACACTCAGCAGAACATCAGAAATCTCATCATAAAAAGCGACTCAAAATCTCCGATTCCTGTTTATGAAGGTACGGATTCTATTTGGCATTTAGCTGAAATTTTAATTTGGTTGCGCGAAGCTCAGACGTACTCAATTGATGATGCGTTGTTAGACATTGCTCAAACCAATATGAATATTAACATTGCTATGAGTTGGCAAAAAATTGCTCCTGATACCCAAGAAAGTATGAAGGCTTTGGCTGTTTAGGTTGGTTTGTGCGATCGAGATTGTAGGGTGGTCATTTTTGGCTCTAGCACGAACTTTAAGCTTTTACCATTTTCTCCTTTCAACCTTAAAAACATCCTCGATCGCTCGATCCATGACTATTTTGAAAAAAAAGAGTTAAGATAGATATCTAGAGAACATTCAGGTTTCAGTTAGGAGTGATTTTGATGTCTAATCCTACAATTGAAGCAAAAATCAGTCTCCCTGCTAATTTACTAGAAGCGACTGATAAAGCAGTAAACCAGGGAAAAGCGAAAAGTCGTGATGAATTTATTATGCGGGCTATTCGTCGAGAATTAGCCGCGCTGAAACGAGCAGAAATTGATGCAGCACTAGCAGAAATGGCCAGCGATCCAGAATATCAAGCTGAAGTTTTACAAATGGAGGCTGAATTTGCTACAGCTTCTTGGGAGGCGTTTAAATTGGCGGAGTCTCAAGAATGAAAAGAGGAGAGGTTTATATAGCTCGTCTTGATCCTGTGGAAGGTTCTGAACAAGGGGGAAATCGTCCGGTGATTATAGTTAGTCGCGATGCAATTAATTCTAGTAGTCCAGTCGTTTTGGCAGTTCCCTGCACCAGTTATCAACAAAACAAGCGGATTTTTCCATCTCAGGTTTTGATTCTAGCTCCTGATGGAGGATTAGAAAAGGATTCAATTGTTAAAGCGGATCAAGTGCGGGTATTAGCAAAAACTAGACTTTTGCAAATACTGGGAAAGCTTTCGGAGGCAAAAATTGCCGAACTTAATCGCGCTTTAATGATTGCTTTAGATTTACCAGGACAAGATGATGAGAACAGTTAAAAAATGGCATAATTGTGCCAAGTGAACTACAAATTTAGCCCTTTCTCCTTTCAACCTTAAAAACATCCTCAATACTTTTCCCGGATGTTTTCTCCTCCCAGCCCATCGCCATCAAAAAACTCTCCGCCGACGGAGTTTCCACCACATCAACGCCCCATTCTCCCGGTTGTAACGCTTCAGCATCGCTACTCAATGGTGGAGTTTTCTTCAACCCCGCTAAAATCAAAATATCAGGAAAAGCATCATCAACTTTTCCTTGACTCATCCGTTTATCTACCAAAGCTTGAGCACAAAATTCCCCAACTTGAGGCGGAGAAAAATCAGTAGAAAATAAAACTTCTACCATCCAATGCGGATGATTTAATTGACGACATTTAATCTCAGGATATTGGCTTAAACCCTCAACAAATACCAGAGTTAAATCTTCTCGACTTAATTGTGGAAAAACACCCTCTGGTATATCAAAATTGTGAGAAAGTAGCATCCGCCCGGTTCCAGATTCAGTCATATTTTTAGTTACTTAATTTGAGAAATTGCCAACTTAATCACACCTTGAATCGCCACTTCCGATTCCTTGGCTAATGCAGCTTGTAGCGGTTCGATCGCACTTCGATCGCCCACTTTCATCAAAGACAAGGCCGCCGCCCTGCGACTTTCGCCATCGCCATGATGCAGTAACTCAATCAGATTGGGGATTCCAGGCTTATATGCCAGATTTCCTAAAGCAGCAGCAGCCTCGCAACGCACGTCAACATCAACATCCGTCAGAGACTTAATCAAAATCTCGAATAACTCCGGCTTGGGCTCTTCCTGGGCGACTTTGGCGATCGCCCCTACCACCGCCCCACGCACCACAGACGAATCAGAGGCGATCGCCTGATACAAATACTCCTTCGCCCCCGCCCCAATAAACGCCAGCGCCCAAGCCGCATGACCGATCGTACTTTCCGGCAAATCCTTCGTGCCCAAAATATCCAACAAAGCCTGCACAGAAGGTTCCCCAATCCTCGCCAGCGCCCCAATAGACGAACCCTTAACCACCGTATCCTGATCATTCAACAAAGCATGAATTAGATGAGGAACCGCACTAGGATCAGCAATCAAAGTCAGAGTTTTAGCAGCCGCACGTCGCACAACCGGATTAGGATGATTTGCCAAACCATCCAACAAAAAAGGAGTCGCAGCTTCACCAATTTCAGCCAAAGTTTCCGCGAAACGCAGTCGAGTCATCCCCCGCGAATCTCCCATACATTCAACCAACCGCTTCAAAACCTCAGAATCATCAGGATCGAAAGTATCTAAATCTATTTGTTCAGTAACTTCCCGCAGAAAAGCATCTGCTTTTGCATGAGCCAATAAAATTGGATCTTCCTGAGATTGAGCACTAGCATTAACCATAGTTATCCCCTAATTATTAGTAGTTATAGCAGCTAATTGAGTGCGGAGACTCTCAAGTCCAGCATCAATTTTAGCAAGTTCCAGCTCAATTTTAGCCAGGGCTGGTTTCTGGGGTAGCTTTGCCTTTTGTGCCGCTGCGATCGTCTCATTCACCAAACGTTCCCGATACCGCTCAAATTCGGCAATAACTTCCACCAATTCTTCAGCATCTACCTGTGTTGAATCTTCACTTAAATCTGCGGCAGATTTATCATTCTCAGATGGTGTAAACTCTTCGTTTTCAGACATAGTTTTGATAGTTGGATAATTAGTCCGCGTAGGCGGACTTTGTTTTTGTAGCCGCGATTTCAATCGCCGGATTTTTCTTTGTGTGCGCGTAAACTCCGCGATTTCAATCGCCGGGTATTTTTGCTTTAACATGACACCGCAGCCGCCCCAGAAACTCTCAAGCGATTGTGTTCCAACAACTCTTCTAAAACAGACGGAGAAATACAACGACGCTCAGAACAGTATGCCATTTGTTTAACCCCATTGCTCATTTGAACAGTCATCACCCGCACTCGAAAATGATCGTTAATAAACCAACAGCGTTCCTGTCCTTGATTTGTCTCATATTCCGTCTCAATAGTCAATACCCCATCATCAGCAAAATTGTAAATACCAATCACCGGGATGCCTTCAACGTAGCCTCGATTTCGCAGAAACTTACCCATCTTCGGGTTATTAGGATTGGGCACATCGATCAGAATTGCAGCATAATTTTGGTTCGGGATGGCATCATCCAAATTATCTTGCCACATGAAACTGCATCCCCCACTAACCAAAGCAGGATCTACATTTTGCTGTTGACAAACCTCTAAAACTCTGGGATCATCAATTGACAAGACATCAATCATGACATTGGATTCTCCCGACTCATCAGCAGCAGCAGTATCAAAATTATGGACTGTTCGCTGAGTGAACCAAACGCCCTCACTCTTGCGAAAGAAATCCATCATAGTCATCGGTGGTGTTAGCAGCATTTCTGTGTCAACTTAGCGAGAGGAATCAAGCAAGTCCCCTTGTCTGGGGGGATGGGAGGGAAATCGGATCGGATTTTGGTTAAGAAAATTAACTTTCTGGCGATCGCCCATCAATCAAATTCTAGGATAAATGACACCGGACAACTTTGAGCAATTCCATCAATAAATCTTCAAAAAATATAATGGCACTTCGTCAACACTCATTTTTCCTCTCCGAGCCCCTGACTCTCACAGAAGTCTTACAAGCTCTTGAGCAAACTAAAAGTCTAGCTCAAACCAACCTCCAGGGAATCAACCTCAGCCAGATGGATTTATCCGGGATTGACTTGAGCGGGACAAACTTAATCGGGGCAAACCTCAGCAAAACCAATTTCCAAGGTGCAAATCTCCAGGGAGTTGATTTACGGCGGGCGAGTCTCAGAGATGCCAATTTGAGTGGAGCAAATTTACAAGAAAGTTATTTTTTTAGAGCTGATTTACAAGGTTGCAATCTAGCCGATGCCAACTTAGAAGCAGCTAAATTCAAATTAGCTTTATATGATAACAAGACTATGTGGCCAGAAGGATTTAATTACCAAAAATCAGAAGCAATTGGACCAAAAGCTAGTCTGAGCGGGGCTTTTTTGAATGCAGCCAATCTCCGAGGAGCGGATTTGAGTTACTGCAATCTGCGAGGTGCTTATCTCAGCGGAGCAGATTTAACTGGAGCCAATTTAGAGGGAGCGGCTTTAAGCGGGGCTAATCTTCAAAATGCTTTTTTGACCGGTGCTTATTTACGGAATGCCATGTTAATTGGAGTTGAATTGCAGGGAGCAGATTTACGGGCTGCTGATTTGACTGGAGCGAATTTAGAGCAGTTGAAAAGTATTGCTGGTGCTGATTTTAGCTTGGTACAAGGATTGACTGCGGAAGCGAGAGCGATGCTTTGCAGTCGCGATTCCAAGGAGTTAGGTACTTGGAATTGTTTTACTCGGAATAATACAGCTCAGAGTCTTGGTTGTTAAATTGATTCCGGTACAACCGGAATGATTGTCAACCGTTAACTGTCAACTGTTGACTGCTAACTGTTAACAGTTGACTGTCATTGTTCGTTAAACGTCGCAATCGCAGAGACTAGGCGACTGCTTCGCTTCCCTCGCAGTGACAAACAATTCTTCTTCCTTCTTCCTTCTTCCTTCTTCCTCCTATCCGTTACATCCGTTACATCCCGTACATTGCTCGTTGCCGAACTTTCTTCTTCTACAAATGGCGTTCCAAATCGAACAGAAAACCGTGAATATACTCCTCAGTCCACTCCTCACCATAGAACCGCAGAAACATCCCCCTAGCAGGATCTTTAGCAGCACGATAGTTGATATAATTCCGTTGAGCTTGAAGAATTTCGGCTAATTTTTGACTGTCGGTGACTGGTTGCGCGCGATCGACCAAATCGAGATAAGCTTGTAAATAATCCTTAAAAGCATCAAACACCAGAGTTTGCACAGCCTCAGTTTCCTTGGGACGAGTCCACAGAAAAGCCGGAGAAAAGAAAGGTTTTGCCTCTTCAGGAAAATCTCCCCCCCAGGGCAAATCTTTTTGATACTTATTAAAAATCGGTAAAATCGGCTCAGAGTATTGCTTCTGATAAGCAGCATCGTGGAAAAGCGGCTGCATATCCAAAGCAATCAAATGTCCCCCCGGCAAAGTCACCAAATCCGCCCCAAAAAAAGGCAAATCATAATTAATTTGGGGGAAAATCACAAAATTCAGTACCTGGAGAGCATCACCGCCCTCAACATGAGCCGCCCGAATTTGCCGCAGTTTTGGGGATTGAAAGGCATAGCTGGTAGTAACAACCAACTGCTCTTTTTTTCCTTTCCCCGTGATACATTCTTTTTTTTCAAAACCTGCCGGAATCGGATAGGGAGCTAGGTCAAGTCGTTCCCTTAGCAGCGGGATAGCGTAATCTAAAAAAGGCTGATATAGAGTCATTTGTACTTTATTTTTTCCCGGCTGGAATCGCTAAGGGAACAGCATCTTCAAACAAAAACTCGTACAAAAAGCGCTCTGACCATTCATGACCAAAATAGCTGCCAAATAGCCCGGATGCGGGGTCTCTTTCTGCACTATACTGATCGTAATCTTTCTGTGCTTTCACAATCCGCTGAATTTCTTCGGTAGTGTTCAGGGGAGTAGCTTGCTCTAGCATTTTCCAATACAACTGGACGTATTCTTGATAGGCGGGAAACAATTGGTTGACTACTGTTTCTGCGTCTGTTTTGGCAAAGAGCAAATTTTTGGAAAAATACTGGTTGGCATCATAGAACTTCATTTCTAAGTCTTGTACCAAATCGCTGTATTTACTGCGAATTTCGGTCAATGGTTCGATATACTTGTCTATGTAGGCGCGATCGCGAAATAACGGCTGAAAATCTATTACCACCAAGATTTTCTTTTGTCCAAACGCTAAAAAATCAATCCCTAGCAAGGGCACATCGTAATTGTGGTTTGGATAAATCACACTGTTGAAAATTTGCGCCGTTTCCCCAGCATCAATGTAGGTGTAGCGAATTTTTCGCAATTGTGGGCATTGATAGCACCAACTTTGAATCGTGGCGGGATTTTTACCTCTTTCACTCACCACAGATTCCAATCCAGAGGGAATGGGACGGCTCTCTAGTGCAAAGTTCTCAAACAGTTCTTTTTCTAGAAATTGCTGAAATGGCTTAAACATAGATTATAATTTAGCTCCTTCAATCTCTCCCTGAAACAGGATAATAAGCGATCGCCTTAAGTCTCGTCTCTTTTTGGGCTAACAAAGTAATATTTCGTTATGAAACCAAAGCTGCGATCGGACTTAAATCTAATGAAAAATTTGTACCACACTCTCATCTTTGATTTTCTTAAATGTAACAAGTCTTAATAAAACTTCTCATAATTCTAGTCTATAACTTTGATTGTGCCCAATTACCTCAGTACAATTTTAATAGCTATGCAATTAAGTGAAAGAGCAAAACAATTAATTCCCAAAGCCAGAATCGTCAGCTTTGCCACTTGGAAAAACCTCTATCCAGATCAAGTCATTGCCATTTTTCAACAGGCTGACGACGAAAGTCGATATCTCACCGATGAAGATTTAGAAAATATCAAAAATCTGGTTCCCGATACCTCTTTAATGTTAGAACAAGCAAGATTGCTGCGAGAACAAGCACCTAATCTTGTATCGAAGGCCAGGGAAAAGGTGTTAGCCGAGTTTCCTAATATCGCCGAACCAGGCAATGACCTCTATCCTCCTGCACGCGCCGAAGCCTGTTGGCGAGATTTTTGGCACTTCTTGCGCTCCGTCTCCTATAGCATAGCAGGTAAAAATCCAGAATTTACCAGTCAAGCAGGACTAGAAAACATGGAACTACTTTATCAAGAATTGCGAGTTCCTTTGGCGGCGATGCTCTGTGGATTAGAACAATTAAAAACAGTTAGTTTACAGCAATTTAGTTCTGAGGAACAGGATTTATCTGGTCTTTCTTTTGATAATTTAATCGCTGGCTTAAAACAGTTTAGTCAAGCTTGAGCGGTTAACAATCGCAGGAATTACGCACAGGCATTCAAGAAACCGGGTTTTTCACCGATATTACTCGCACTCCAGGCCATATTTCCCGAAAAAACCCCGGTTTCTGCCTCTAGAACTCTATAAAATATTCTTAACTGTTGTCAAGCAAGTTTTCTAAAGCAGCAGCAACCACTCGATGATGGGAGTCTTGCCGCAGTTGACTCAACACTTCCTTCGCCTCTGGAGTATCAAAATGCTTCAAAGCAGATGCAGTGTGCTGACGAATCCCTTCATACTCAGAACCAGCCAGCGCCAATAACCGAGCAAGTGCCGCTGGTTCCTGACTGCTTCCGGCTAAGGCACCAAGTGCATCCACCGCCGCTTCCTGGGTGGTCATATCTTCGCCAGCTAAGGCTTCGATACATACCTCAAAAAGTTCGTTGTAGCACTCCATATCCACCAGAGCGCCCAGAATGCTGCGACGCACCAGCCAGTGGTCATCCTGAATAAAAGTCAGCACTAAATGAGATGCAGCGCATCTACCGAAGAGCGACAGGGAATTTGCTGCTTCGGCTCGCACATTGGGAGTGTTATCAAGTTTGATAATTTGGAGCAAGGCGGCGAAAGATTCCGCGCTTTGTTGTTGTCCAAATCCCCTGCTGACAAAGGAACGTACTAAAAATTCCGGGTCGTTGAGTCGAGCTTTTAGCAATGGAACCGCAATCTCTGGTGTATAATCTTTCAGAGCTGCGATCGCCTTGAGTCGATATTGAAAATCAGAATTTTCTAAAGACGCTTCGATTTCGTGAATATCCATAACCGTAACAGAGCAGGACTTTCCTTACTTTAAACAAAAAGGTTCACTTTGTGCAACTGACCAAAATTATTTTAACGAAATCATTTTTTTACTATAAACCGGGTTGCTTTAAACTCTCTCATCAAATCGAGTCTGAAAACTGCCGTATTTGAACCAATATTGTCGCAGTTCATGATGAGGTGTATGCAAACTTCCTTTCGCTTGATAGAGCATCACTTGTCGATGATTTCCCATCCACACTCGTTTGAGCGGTTTCACAGAAATTAAGCATCCTCCCAGACTGGTGATACATTCCTCAAATCGCTCAACTGTTGGATAGTCTAAAGTTTCAAAAATCAGAAACTGACCGGTGAAAATCAAGTGACGACTTCTAATCCAAGCCTGCATTTTTTTATCGGCTATAGGGGGTAATACCATTTTAGATTTTAGATTTTAGATTTTAGATTTTAG
>JARCMA010000092.1 GCA_030248405.1 Microcoleus sp. MP8IB2.171 | reverse complement strand
CGCTATTTCCTAAGATACAAAGTTAGACAGCCAATTCAGCAGGTTTAATTCATGGAGAATAATTTGCCTAGCTTCGGCAATTTTATCCCTCGCTTCATGCCAATAATCCGCAGTAGCCACAACCTCTTTAATAAATTCTACTCCTTTCTCATCCAAACTCGGCAGCCGCAGAAAACTCCCCGCTGGCAACAACTTATCGGCCGCCGCACCGCCGTAATAAATTGGCAAACACCAAGCTAACAAAGCATCCCAAAGCTTCTCGCTGACATACCAATCGTTTTCGGCATAATTTTCTATAGCTAAGTTGTAATAGTATGGCGCGACGGCGTGCCATTTATTGTTTACAGTCCCGTTCCCGCGCGCCCAAGTTGGCAAGTTTCGCCCGTAAAGGTCAAAATCCAATTCTTGTGATTGCAGCAATTTGATAAAGTCTAATCTCTGGCGGTGATTGGCGGTGCGGCTAACACCTGAAGTAATCCAAGAACAGGATTTAGTTTTCGGCGGCGGAGGCATTTCATCGAGTTCTCGGAACGAGTTAGAGTGATACCAAATCGCGGGCATATAATCGGGTTTTGGTGCAAAATCATCGGGGCCGGAAACGTAACCGCAATAAAGTTTGGCTTGTTCGTAGTTGGCTTTGGTAATTTCAATAATTTCTGGTAATGGTGGCTCGCGGATCAGGTAAATTATGCGTTCATTGGGGACACCGCGCAATTTTTCTTGAATGTCGTTTTCTTGGTTTTGATGCCTGTAGCGACGTATTTTATCGAGCCAAGATTGATTTTTGGAAGGTTTGGGAAAGTCGAATTGATACATCAACAAATAATCTGGTTCTGGATGGTTGGCGAGCATTTGAATGTTGCCCCATTTTCCGAAGTTGTGAGGGGTTTGCTGCCACAGCCAGTCGCTTTGGTTCATGCCTGGGTAGGTGGTGATTGTGCCGATGATTTTTGGGTTCATAAGTTGATATTTTGCGTGTTGTGTTTTAGTCCGCCAGTCCGCCAGTCATTCATTCCGCTATTCGGCTACCTCGCTAATCCGACAGTCCGCCAGGGGTTGGAAACCCCTGTCTCAAAGCAAAAGTCCTCTAAAGAGGACTGAGAATTGTAGTTTTAAACTATTTTTTTGCTAGCTCTGAATAATAATTTTAGTCCTCTTTAGAGGACTTTTGCTATTAGCCAGTGGTTTAAACCACTGGTGGACTGGCGGGCTGACTAATGGCGGATTGTCGGCTTAATTAATAATTTGCGATCGCACTTGGTCATCCACATAACTCAAAATTCTCTCTATCCTATTTTCCCAGGAAAATTGCTTGACAAAATTTAATGTTTCTGCATAACCTTCGCTTTTCCTCGGATATTTGGTTAAACTATCTCGAATGCTTTGCGCGAACTGGTGCGGGTTATCCGGTTCGCACCAAGTTGCTGCTATATTTCCCGATTTAAATTCCATTAAAGATGCAATCTCCGTCGCCACAATCGCAGTTCCCGATGCCATGTAATCAAAGAATTTTAAAGGAGATGTGAACGTCGCGGCCTCTGTCAAACAGTGCGGGTGAGTCAAAACATCGGCTGCTTGCAGCAAGCTAGCCAGTTGATTTTGAGGCAGGTAGCCGAGAAATTTAATGTTGTTAACTTGCTTGGATTTGGCTAACTGTTGGTAGCCGGTTACTTGGGATGAATCACCGCCCGCGATCGCAAATTGAACTCCTGGCAATTCCTTAGCCACATCCACCAACATATCCACACCTTTAAACGGGTAAAGTCCCCCTGCATAAACTGCTAAATGCTGTCTGTCATCTTCTAATAATTGCTGTCGCCAATTCTGGGCGGCCTCTGTTTGTCTGGCGAGAAACAACTGATTAAAACCGTTGTGCAGCGTAATTACTTTTTCCGGCGGCATCCCATTCAAAATCATGCTGTCTCGCACTGTATCGGCAACAGTTACGGAAATCTGAAATAGAGGATTGCGGACAATTTCTGATTCAAATTGCTTGTCTTCGTGGTGGTGCTGTTCGTAGATAGCGGGAATTCCGTTTTTAACTGCTGCTTTGACAAAGTTCCAGTCGCGGGTGTGGACAATTTGAGTCGATTTAAGCAGGTGAATCGGTAAGTAGTATTTTGATACTATTGTACTCGAACTCGTCCACTTGCTGTCCCAACGGTCGATCGGCCACGGCATCGGTAAATCTGCTACTTTTAATTTATCTTGAATATTGTAAATTTTGGCAAGTTTGTCCTCGGGTTTCCTGGGTTGAAAAGGAAAAAGCAAATCAACCGGATTCAAAGCACTCCAGCCTTTACGAAGGTATACCAAAACTGCTGGATAACCTAGGTTTGCTGCGGCATTTGCAGAGTGTGCAACTTGAACTAAGCTCGCTACATTGGGTTGCGGCAAGATATTTCTGGTAAAAAATACATAATATTTGGACATGGTAATTGGTAATTGGTAATTGTTGACTGTGCAGACAGTTGACTAATGACTAATGACTACTGACTACTTTTTAACAGCCTGACGCTTAATAGTCTTTTCTATAAATTCTAAAGTAGTGAAAATATTAGCAGCAGAGTGAAATGATTCTCTGATTAACTCGTCTCTTTCTTCGGGAGAGTCTACCATTTCATCTACTAGCATTTTGAGGTAAGCTATCATGGGAGTCAGGCGAGTGCGAATTTCGTAAGAACCTCTAATTAGAGCTTCATCGCGAGCGGTTTCTTCGGCAAATTGCACTGAATACAAGCGAGTGTAGTAACCTCCTTTTGCTAGCAATTCTTCGTGGGAACCCATTTCTACTACTTGTCCGCGATCGATTACGGCGATTTTGTTGGCTTTTTGGACTGTGGAGAGGCGGTGGGCGATTACCAACGTTGTGCGATCGCAACTCAGTTTCTCGATCGCCGCTTGCACGTACCTTTCCGAAACCGTATCCAGCGAACTCGTTGCCTCATCTAAAATTAAGATTTCCGGGTTTTGCAGCAGGGCTCTAGCAATTGAAATTCTCTGACGCTGCCCTCCCGATAAGATCACGCCCCGATCGCCAATTTGAGTCTCCAACCCATCCGGCAATAGTTGGATAAACTCGTAAGCATTCGCTCCCTTCGCCGCTTCCACAATTTCTTCCTCAGTCGCTTGGGGTCTAGCATAAGCAATATTTTCGCGCACTGAAGCATTAAACAAAAACGTATCTTGGCTAACAATACCCATCGCTTGTCTGAGACTTTTCAGCTCAAATTCGCGCAAATCCCTGCCATCGATCGAGATATTACCTTCAGTAGGATCGTAAAATCTCGGCAGTAAATCTGCCAAAGTTGACTTGCCAGAACCCGAAGTTCCTACCAAAGCCAAAGTAGTGCCGTGAGGTAGAAATAAATCAATTCCTTGTAAAACTAAATTTTTGTGGTTAGGATAACTAAAAGATATTTTATTAAAATGAATTCCCGATCGCAAATGAGTGTAAGGCACAGAACCATTCAGCATAAATGGCTTGTCCTCGCAGCTCAAAAAATCATTAACCACCTCTACACTAGCCGACGTATTTGCAAATTGACTGCGCCCGCTATTCAACTGTGAAATTAAAGGGATCAATCGAAACAGTACCAATAAATAGGTTAATAAAACTGTAGCAATAGACTCTATCTCATTCGCAAATATTGTGCGACCTATAAATACAATCAAAATTATAACTATCAAATTAACAACTTCGTTAATTGGGGCGATCGCCGCATAATTTACCTGAGCCTGAAAATCCGCTTGTTCTCGCCTTTGAATTAAATGCTTGATCCGCTGATACTCCCTTTCCTCGTTCCCCGTTGACTTAACCAGCCGAATCCCTGTAATCGTTTCCAGCACCCTAACCGAATAATCTTTCGACATTTCAGAAAGCAGGTGGCCAAAATGCTTGGAACGGTTAATAATATATTGATTTGTCCAAGCAACTAACGCCAGCAAAACTGTAGCTGTCACCGTCAGTTTCCACGAGATCGAAAGTAGCAGACCCACAAAAACCAAAACCGTGATTGAGGTAGTAAACATTCCGATGGCCGTACCAACTGCACTAGCAGTCCGACCAATCTCTCCGCCCAATCTATTAATTAAATCCCCGACTTTAGTTTTAGAGTAAAAATCTAAATCTACTTCTAACAACAACCGCAAACCTGCGTCTCGCAAATCAAAAGTCAGAGAGCGCGTCAGAGAAGTAGCTACTAAAGTATTGATATAACTCGCAACATTTTTTAAAAAAATTGCCAGCACAACCGCCCCGGTCATCAGCATTAAACGCTGATTTCCGGGCATTCCCTCAAAGGGATACATCAAAGTTTTAATTAGAGGTGGAGCACCACGCAGCTCGATAGCTTCCTCTAAAAAACTTAAAAGCACTGGTACAATCAGAGTAGTGCTGATACCGTTAAATAAAGCGCCAGAAAAGCCCAGCACCACAGTTAAGAGAATCCTGCCGGGATATCGTCTGGCAAATTTTAGGAGTAGCTTATTGGCAGACATGAAGCATTCCCAGCTAAACAGTACGGCATCTCAAAATATTCTTTAATAATAGACAGTTTTTCTTCCTCCCGTGAGTGGTTTTAAAATAACATTTACATACCTGCGATTATATCTGAAAGGATCGGTTTCATTGCTTGAATACTATATTTTTTCATACATCTTTCCCGAGCTTTCATTCCTTGTAAATTAGCCGCTGTCAAATTTTGAAATATCCATTGAATCTTTTGTGAAATTTGAGCGGGAGAACTCGGATCGACTAAATAACCCGTTCCCCCTAAAATTGCTGGAATATCCCCCACTCGCGTAGACAAAACAGGCTTAGCCATTGCCATACCATCTGTCAGCTTGAGTGGAAACTGAGCCACGGCTGTGAGAGTTTCTCGTTGAGGAACAACGACAACATGAGCCGCCGCTACAACGGACGGCATCGTCTCCACTGGAAACCTTGGCAGTTTAACAATCCAACGCCCCCATTGTTTCACAAGTTTATCATCATAATCATCATAAGGACTCCCGCCGACGATCGCTAATTTTAAATCGGGCTCATTTAACTGTTCGAGGGCCATCAAAACATCCTCCACGCCTTTATGAGGTCGCGGTGCCCCCGGAAACATCAGAACTCTATACCCGGACAAGCCGTAACACTGTCTGCTCAATTCAGGATTGTATTTAGCAGGGTCGAACATTATAGTATCCTTACCATTAGGCAAATATACACCACCAAAACGCTGTTTCAAAAACTCAGTATCAACGGTGACAGCATCAGCACGGTGAATGAGACTTTCCATCCACTTGAGATAGAGCGGATTATCTGGTTCTCTCAATAAACCATTGTGTTTAAAAATATCTCGATAAAGTTGTTTGAAAGATGGACGGTATTTCCATTCATCTCCGCCGTACCAGCTCATTTCCCAGTCGTCTATATCTAAAATTATAAAGTGGCGAGTCGCCAGTTTTTTTAGCAGTGATAACCCAAAGCTTGTAGGTTTAGGTTTGACTGCATAAATAATATCCCCATCTATTTTTTTCCAAAGTTTTTGAGCATCCATTAAAAACCCCGGATAATTTTTACCCGGTATCGCACATACCGGGATGTCTCTGGGAGGATTAGCATACAATTCCTTGCCAAACTGAAATCCAACAACTTCTACATCACATTTAAGCTCTATCAAGACTTGAGCTAAGAAAAAAGCACGAATTGCACCTCCTCCTGACAAATCGCTCACTACTAATGAAACTTTCACTGAGTATTTTGTTTAAAACATTTGTTTAATTTTCCTGCTTAACCGAGCTTTTGTCAAGGCGACGGGGACTCACGCACTCCCACAGCAACCGGGTTTTTAACCAGGGCAAAGGGCAGCAACGCGTCTTTTGGTAAAAAACACACAGTAATGAACCCAAGACTGTTATTCAAGCCAGCAATAATTCTTCTAGGTAAATTTTCGGATATGTTGAGGCTAATTTTTTTTTATTTTGCGCTGATTTTTGTTGCTTTTGATGCAGTTTCCCAACCAACTTTAATTATTTAAAACGCCAGGGATTGTTAAGTTGATTTGGTAAAAATATTTTAGCCGTGCGATCGACTATTCTAGTAAAGAGCGATCGCGTCACGTTCTTCGCGTACTGAGGGCGGTAAGGATAAGTGCAGTGCATTACTTTAATCGGTTTGTCGATCGTATAAACATCTTTCCACTTATCCAAGTAGTTGTAAACCGGGGACAAAGTTGCCATTTTCGGTTTCACCGATTCAATAGCCGCCGCAAAAGCTCCCTGATCTTTCAAGAGTAGCACATTTTGATGCGCCACTACCATGTCGAAATATTTCTTAAAGTTTATAAACAATTCCTGAGTTTTACTGCTTTTCGTAAAAGCGATAAATCCGCCATTGTATTGAATGCTATTTTCATTTAGCGGCAACCCGACAGACTGCAAAGTTGACAGAATATCCTGCTTGACTCTTAATAAATTTGCAGCTTTAGCAATCGCAGGCTGCACATCTTCCGTCACCAACAAATCCACCCCATCAAGAAAATCAAACACCTCATCAATTGGCGACAGCAAACAAATATCACAATCCATATAAATAGTTTTCTCAAATAAAGATTCCCCGTACAAAGCCAGCTTAGCTTGTCGCGATGCTAAAACAGGATTTTCGTGTTTCGGTGCGGCCTGCAATCTCACATTTCCGAACACCAAAAGTAAGGGATATAAAAATCGCGGGACTCTATCTATTAAAATAATAATTGGTTCGCGGTGAAACTTCCTGACTGAAGCTAGAAAATGTATGCAGTCTTGAAATGAGTACAATCCAATTAAAATGGTGATAAATCCTCTATCCATATCTTTTCTCTAACGATAGTAAAAATCGAAATTTAATAAGGCAATTAACTGTGTTTTTAATAACCGATAGAGATATTGCCAACGCTCAAACTGCAATTTATCCCCAACTTTATCCCAAAAGGTTCTTACTTGATTTTTTTGCCAGTCCCAATGAGCAAAAGAATGCTCCATAACTTGAGCGAGTTCCTGCCACCCGTCATTACGAATATTCCACCCAACTTTAGCAGTTGCTAACCCAATTGGATTACCGTCTTTTGTTTTGACTTTTTGCACTTCAAAAAATCTTCCAATCTTTCCCCATTCTTGAATAAACTGAATTTCTCTCCCATTGTCTCTCGCAATTACGAACAAATTTTCTTGAACAAAACTTACCTTTTTCAACGGTAGTTCTAGCTTTTTTGCTAATTTATGAATTGCCTCTTTTCTCCCCGGAAATGATTGATTTGGTGGATGTTCTAGAATGGGCATAAACCCTTTACAAGTAATTCCTGACATCCATTCTCTCTCCGGCACTTTTCCTCTGATTCTTGTATCTGCATCCACAAAGATTGTCACTCGACATAATTCTAAGGCTTTTTTAGTGCAAATCGTTTATCATTATAACAATAATCTACACCTTCGCGACTTTTTTTAAAGGCGAAAACATTCGTCAAATTCTGAAAGTCATTTGGGTTGTCAGTACAAACAACTAGCATCGTCCCTAGAGAATGAGTTTCTAAGTCTGCTGCTAGTTGTTTGGCTAATTCGCGATACTTTTTCCGAAAAGCTAAGGTGCAAAAACAAAAATCTTTGTGACTGTTTAACATTATTTTTAACTCAATTTTTGCACTTGTTTTATTTGAGTTTATGCTAACTGTGGCGTTTTTGGTGCCACTGCCAAGCATGGGAGATAATGTTCTTAATGTCGGGATATTCTGGAGACCAACCCAAGGTTTTGATGGCTTTCTCGCTGCTGCCAACTAAAGCAGGCGGGTCTCCCGGACGCCGATCGCACTCAACAGCATTAATCTCTTTTCCCGTCACTTGGCGAGCCGTTTCTATCACCTCTTTCACCGAAAACCCGCCGCCATTGCCTAAATTAAAGAAATCAGATTTGCCACCATTTAGCAAATATTCTAGTCCTAAAATGTGAGCAGATGCCAAATCGTTAACGTGAATGTAATCCCGAATGCAAGTACCGTCAGGAGTATCGTAATCCGTGCCAAAAATCGCGATCGAATCTCGTTTACCCAAAGCCGCGAACAACACCAGCGGGATCAGGTGAGTTTCTGGATTGTGATCCTCTCCTAACAACCCGTTAGGGTCAGCCCCAGCCGCGTTAAAATAGCGGAAACAAACAGACTTGAAATTGTACGCCGCGTCAAAATCAGACAAAATCCTTTCTACCATTAACTTAGTAGCACCGTAGGGATTGATCGGATTTTGCGGGTGGTCTTCTGTGAGCGGGATTTTCTGCGGTACACCGTAAGTCGCGCAAGTAGAAGAAAACACAAATTTCTTCACCCCAGCACCAATCATTGCTTCCAAAAGCGTAATAGTACCGATGACATTGTTGCGATAATATTTAGCTGGGTCGGTAACAGATTCGCCCACATAAGCGTAAGCAGAAAAGTGCATTACAGCATCAATCTTGTGAGTAGCAAACAAGTTGTCTAGAAGAGTGCGATCGTTCGTATCGCCAACTACTAACTCCACCTGCAAAGCCTGATCTACTAAATCTCTGTGACCGTAAACTAAATTATCCAAAATCACCACACCGTAACCGGCGTTTTTCAGTGCTAATACTGCGTGAGAGCCAATATATCCAGCTCCGCCCGTCACCAAAATTGTTGGTTTTTCTGTACTCATTTTATTCGGGGTTGTTTTGTAATTGCAACTGTCGATGAGATTGTGAATAGGGTTCAGTTAAGCCGATCCCCCCTAGCCCCCCTTAAGAAGGGGGGGACAAGAATCAGATCAAAGTCAACCCTTACTCCCATTCTTAATGGGGGACAAGAAAGCTCTCAAAGTCCCCCTTCTTAAGGCTACGGTGTACACACAAGTCATGAGATCCCCCCTAGCCCCCCTTAAGAAGGGGGGAACCGGAGTCAAAGTCCCCCTTCTTAAGGGGGATTTAGGGGGATCTCCGCGCGATCAACGGTGTTATCTAAACCACATTAGATTATATGGTGATTTTACAAATTCAATCGATAAACTTGAGGCGACCAATTTGGATATAATCAAATATCCGATTGATTTGATGTCGATCCTCTTCGGAAATTTTATCATCTGACAGGATAGCCGAAGTCAAAAGTAAGTGTTCCCGGCGAGTGATCTTACCAGACGCTACAATTCGATCGACCATTTGAGAAATTGTTAAGTTGGATTTGTTTGGAGATGTTCGCATTTATTCGATCGCATTTATGTCAAAATAGTCAAAGCTGTTGGCAGCGATCGATCTAACAATCGTACATACCAGACCACCAGTCTATTTGTGGAACCGTAGCAATAAGGTATCAGAGTTTTACTCCCAAAGATAGATGCGCGAGGTTGATAATTCTGCGTTGTGCTTTCGGATACTGTTCGCGCTAATTCAATTATATAATATTTTTCCGAGAGAGGCAGTTTTATATGCAGGTTTATCGGCTTCCGGTACTGTCAGACAATTACATTTTCTTGCTGCACGACCCCGATCGCCACACAGCAGCCGTCGTCGATCCAGCGCGATCGCAGCCAGTATTAGAGCAACTGCAAGCACTAGGAGCCGAATTAACCGCAATTTTCAATACCCACCACCACAGCGACCACATAGGCGGCAATCAGGAACTGATCGATCGCTTTCCCCAAATTAAAGTTTACGGTGGCGCAGAAGATAGAGGCAGAATTCCCGGACAGCAAGTGTTTTTACAAGCGGGCGATCGAGTTTCTTTCGCCAACAGAACCGCCGAAGTCTTCTTCCTACCCGGCCACACAAAAGCTCACATCGCCTACTATTTCCCCCCCAGCAACCCCAGCGAAACCGGCGAATTGTTCTGCGGCGACACCTTATTTGCTGGAGGCTGCGGCAGGCTGAAAGAAGGCACTCCCGCCCAAATGTTAGCCTCTCTGGGACAACTGCGAAACTTGCCCGATAGTACGAGAGTCTGGTGCGCCCACGAATACACGCTGAACAACCTGCAATTTGCCTTGAGTGTGGATGGCGACAATCCCGATTTACAGCAGCGCTTCGCCGAAGTCAAGGAAGCGCGCAGTCGATCGCAACCTACAATACCATCATCGATCGGCATCGAAAAAAGCACAAACCCATTTTTGCGCTGGGATTTTCCCAACCTCCAATCAGCCGCCAACACATCCGATCCCGTGCAAACCTTCGCTCGATTGCGCGGCATGAAAGACCAATTTTGACCTTAACGTTTTTGTTGTTTCAGGTAACTCTTAAACTTGAGTATCGGTTCGCTCAACCACCTGTCAAGTCTTTTGTATTTTACGTGAAAGCTCGACAGCCCCTTAAACTTATTTGGAATTTTTTCCAGTTCGTCCTTAAACGGTGTCTGAGACAACATATCAAGCCATAATTGATTGGGGGCGCAGCTTTCCCACGGTTTCGGTCTTGATATAAAGTGCATCACTTTACTTGACATATCATCAGTGTTGTGGTTGTTCCATATTTGGTCTAATTGCTTCCACCTTCCCACTAAAACTGAATTTAATGCACCTTGATCGCAATCGCCCCAAACGTGGATTCTAGCATTTTGGAGCAACTTTTCCGACAGTTGCTCTTCCTCCCAAAGCTTCATGTTGTAAACTAAAACACCACTATTGAAATAAGGGTTTCGATCTTGATAATTGTTCGGATTTCTCCAGACGTTGGCTGCGGCTGCTATCGGCAGAGTTTGAAAATCTAGGTTCCACAGCGGCTTTAAGCTGCCCAGAACGATCGTATCGCTGTCGAGCCAAATCAGCCTTTCTGTTTCTTTGGTATATTTTCGCGGCTCCAATTTAACGTAAGGAAGTTTAGAACCTGATACCGAAAGAAGTTGGTCGTAATTAGATGGCAATTCTTGCCATTCAATCTGGTATTTGCAGCAATTCTGTAACTGTTCCTTTTGCTGTGAATATATCCTAGTAGATACAACGCTAATTTTGACCTGATCCTCCCCAGATTGGCTAACATTCAGATCTACAGACTTGAGAAGTGCTGCTAAGCCCAGAATATAGGTGCGATCGGCTGCTGTGAATATGTGCATAGGATTAAGTTTGTGAGATGAACGGCAAACGTGACACAAACGTTGGGACTGGAGGAAGTAGGCGACCCTGTATTGAGGTAAATGCGATCGCCAATTTACCGTTGAGACGAATAAAATCTTGCCTAAATTTCCGGTTAGATTTACACAAAGAAACGGGGTTTCTAAGTAGGTAGGCGCGAATAAAGTTTATAATGTAACAGAATGTAAGGCGGGCGTAACAAGAGCGATTGCTTCGTTTCACTCGCTGCGAGAGAGGGCTTATGTATTTTCAAGCTTCATCTACTTATTTACCTGTGCAAGTGCCATCTGTGCGCGCCCGAAAACGAGCAACAGCCATTGGTAATATGCAGCCACGCGAAAAATAATGAGACGGACTAACCTGGCATTTGAAACAGCCAGAAAATTCCCCGTCGCCTGTGCTGAATCCCGCAACTGGTTCAGACGTGGGACTCTACGATAAAATAAATTGTCTAGATATCGATATTACCGCAGAACGATCGACATCCATCTTAGGTTTGAAGTGTCACCCTGCTCAAATCAAAAGTTTCTCTGGTTATTTCCCTATTATTGATCGCGATTTGCTTTGCCAAAAGTAAAATTAGCGTTGTTAGAAACCGATGCAAAACCCACGCAATACTGAACCCCAAGCAAAAATCGACCCCTCTGTTTCAACGGATTCTAACCAAGCGTTCTACCCAGCCGCGCCTTTGCCCACAGATGTAGGGATGGTTCTGCAATTGGCAGATGGCAGGATTCAGGGGTGCAATTCTCACGCCCAGGATCTGTTGGGGATGACAGCACAACAAATGCAGGCCTGCTCTTCCATCAACAGTCTGTGGCAGACTGTGCCTCAAGATGGCTCGGATTTTGCCGGCGAGACGCATCCGGCGATGGTGGCGCTCTCAACCGGGCAGCCAAGCTCAAATGTTATTATGGGATTCTATCAGCCACAGGGAGAATTGATTTGGTTGAATCTCAATTCTCAACCTTTATTTCAGGGAGATCGATCGACTCCCTACGCAGTAATTACCACCTTCACCGAAATTGCTCAACCTCAGCCACAAGCAGTCACTCACGCCCCCGCGACGCAACTGTCAGACACCCTCGAAAGTATTTCCGACGGTTTTTTTGCTTTGGATCGAGACTGGCGATTTACTTACGTTAATTCCCAAGCGGCGCGGTGGCTGAATCGACTCCCGGCAGATTTGATCGGCAACAACGTTTGGGAAGAGTTTCCCGAATCTGCGGGCAGTTTGTTTGAGCAGGAATTTCGCCGCTGCGCTGCGGAGCAAGTTACAGTTAATTTTGAATCTTTTTATGAGCCTCTGAATAGTTGGTATGCGGTACGAGCCTATCCGATCGCATCGGGACTTGCCGTTTATTTTCAAGATGTCACCCAGCAGAAAGCCGATCGGGTTACTTTTACTAAACAAGCGCAATTAGTGCAGCAACAACTCGCAGAAATCGAGGCGATTTATGCTAGCGCGCCGATCGGACTTTGCTTTATCGATACCCAATTGCGGTTTGTCCGCATCAACTCGCGTCTAGCAGAAATCAACGGAATTCCCGCCGCCGCCCACATCGGTAAAACATTGCGCGAAATCTTGCCAGAACAAGCAGATGATTTAGATCCGCTTTACCGACAAGTTATTGAAACTAAAGTTCCCCTCGCACAGATCGAAGTAAGCGGGACGAACTCAGCACAGCCGGGAATCGATCGCGCTTGGCTATTAAGTCTCTATCCGCTGAAAGCTGAGGACTATCGCGTGCTGGGCGTGAATGTGACAGTGCACGAAATTACCGATCGCAAACAAGCAGAAGAAGCTTTGCGCCGCTCCCAAGAACGCTACCGCACTTTGTTTGAGTCCCTAGACGAAGGTTTTTGCGTCATCGAAATGCTGTTTGACGACAACGACAAGCCGATCGATTACCGCTTTTTAGAAGTCAATCCCGCCTTCGAGAAACAAACCGGACTCGTAGAAGCGGCGGGGAAAACAGCGCGAGAACTCATTCCAGAACTCGAAGATTTTTGGTTTGAGATATACGGCAAAGTCGCGCTGACAGGGGAACCAGTGCGCTTTGAACACGGCTCGGAAGCCATAAACCGCTGGTTTGAGGTTTCGGCGTTTCGCACTCCTGAGCCGCAGAGCCGCCAAGTCGCCATACTTTTCCAAGACATCAGCGATCGCAAACAGTCGGAAAATCTGCTGCTGCAACAGTCCGAGCAAATGCGGCTGTTTGTCAAACATTCGCCTGTGGGGGTGGCGATGTTTGACAGCCAGATGCGGTATATGCTGGTGAGCGATCGCTGGCTGGCAAGTTACGGGCTGGGCGCTCAAAACATTTTAGGCCGATCGCATTACGATATTTTTCCTGAAGTGTGCGATCGTTGGAAACAAATCCACCAGCGCTGTCTGGCGGGAGCGGTCGAAATGTGCCCCGAAGATCCGTTTCCCCGCGCTGATGGATCGATCGACTGGGTGCGCTGGGAAATTCACCCTTGGCGCACCAACAGCGGTGAGATTGGCGGGATCATGATTTTTTCCGAAGTCATCACCGATCGCAAAAACGCTGAACTCGCGCTCACGGAGGCAAAACAGCAAGTCACCAATATTATCGAAAGTATTACTGATGCCTTTATCGCGATCGACGCACAATGGCGCTATACCTACGTTAATAGCGCTGCTGAAAGACTGCTCGGTCGATCGAGAAACGACTTGTTAGGGCGATCGATCTGGGAGCTATTTCTCGCCGAGTCAGAATCCAATTCGATGCTATATCAAGAATTTCATCGAGTCGTTAACGAGCAAGTTTCTGTCAAGTTTGAAGAATTTTCGCCGTCGCTGCAAATGTATGTAGAAGTCAGCGCCTATCCAGCGGCCGAAGGACTTACGGCTTATTGGAGCGATATTAGCGATCGCAAACGCACAGAAGAAGAACTGCGGCAAAAGAATGCGATTTTGAATCTAATTAACGAGTCAGCGCCCACGCCAATTTTTGTCAAAGATCGAGAAGGACGGATTATTTATGCAAATCCAGCCACGCTTGAGGCGCTGGGAAAAACTGCTGATCAAGTAATTGGCCGGCGCGATCGGGATTTATACCCAATAGCAGAACTTGGAGCCATCGTCAGCGCCAACGATCAGCGAATAATGGAATCGGGACAAACAGAAGTTGTCGAAGAATCTCCCGATGGCATTCGCACATTTCTGGGAATGAAAGCTCCCTATCGCAACGAAGCGGGAGAAGTCATCGGCTTAATTGGCATTTGCAACGACATCACAAATCGCAAACTAGCCGAAGTCGCGCTGCAAGAACAAACTAAGTTACTGCAAGTAATTATTGACAGCATTGGTGATGGTTTGATTCTCGCCAACCAACAAGGGGAATTTGTACTGTTTAACCAAGCCGCCGTGGGGATATTCGGTCAGCTAACTAATGAAAAATCTCATCAGGAATGGTCGAGCACCTACGGACTATTTTTGGCAGATCAAAAAACCCTTTTCCCCGACAATGAACTACCTCTAGCCAGAGCAATCAAAGGTGAATATGTCAATGATGTAGAGGTATTTGTCCGCCGCGAAAATTCCGAAGATCGCTGGGTCAGTATCAGCGGTTATCCGGTAATTGATACTAGCAACGAAATCCAAGGCGGAGTGGTTGTCTGTCGCGATATCACAGAACGAAAACAATCAGAAT
This sequence comes from Microcoleus sp. MP8IB2.171, assembly GCA_030248405.1. Lineage (GTDB taxonomy): Bacteria > Cyanobacteriota > Cyanobacteriia > Cyanobacteriales > Microcoleaceae > Microcoleus. The sequence continues at coordinate 559 of JARCMA010000092.1, read as the reverse complement.
CAGCGCTGCTTGAGAGCGAAGCACGATTCCGCAACATGGCGAACAACGCTCCATTTATGGTATGGGTAACAGACTCCACAGGCTACTGCAATTTCCTCAGCGAAAGTTGGTATGAATTTACAGGTCAAACTCAGGAAACAGGTTTGGGATTTGGTTGGGTAAACGCGGTGCATCCAGAAGACCGAGAACAGGCCAAGAACACATTTTTGACCGCCAACGAACGTCAGGAACCGTTCCGCGTGGAATATCGCGTCGGGCGTAAGGATGGCAGATATTCTTGGGCGATCGATGCGGCTGCTCCCAGATTGTCCGAAAGCGGACAATTTGAGGGTTATATCGGCTCTGTTATCGACATTACAGAGCGCAAACAAGTGGAAATCGAGCGCGATATGGTTCTGCAATTGGAACAAACTGCGCGCGCAGAAGCCGAGCGAGCTAACCGGATTAAAGACGAGTTTCTGGCGGTGCTTTCTCACGAGTTGCGATCGCCCTTAAATCCGATTTTAGGCTGGTCGCAACTGCTTGCCATGGTATACCCAGGCGCAACTAAGCCGTAGAT
>JARCMA010000636.1 GCA_030248405.1 Microcoleus sp. MP8IB2.171 | reverse complement strand
TTAAAAAGGGGGGGACAAGAATGCCCTCAAAGTCCCCCTTGCTTTCGGGGGATTTAGGGGGATCTCCGGGGCATAAATATGTTAAGTGAACCGTATTGGAATATAGCGGATGGCAGCGCGGCAGCATTAATGTCGCCTGCACAATAGATTTTGGCTTTGCCAAGACGAGGAAAGCAATCCGCTTTGAAAACTCATTTAAAGCGATTTTCTGCCTGCCTATTTTTCAGATGGAAGAAAGCCAGCCGCCGCCACTGTCTGCCCACATCCTCCTATACAGTGGAAAAAGCGATACAGAAGACGCAAGGCTGCGCGATATGCCTCCGGTACCCTGGCGCGATATGCCTCCGGTACCCTGGCGCGATCGCATTTCTGGCGATCGAACATCGGTCAAATATTGGTTTTCTGGCGTTGAGAAACTGGGAATACAGCGGATTGCAGTCGCTGATGGTACAACAGCCTGTGCGGGCTGCATTAATGCTGCCTGCACACCAAGAGCTTTTTGGCTTTCCCCAGACTCAGAAAGCACTCTGCTGTAGGCGTTAGGCGCGATCGCTTTTTCGCTGTGCTCCCCCAGACTATTTGCCAAAATTCCTAGGGGCGAAGGATTATTCGCCCCTCGATGCAAAACACACACTGCCGCTTCTTGAACTTCCCCACCGGCAACAATTTCTCTTTCTCCTATGTCCCCATCAGATTGAGCATTCACTAAAACCGGCTCTTGAACTTCCCCACCGGCAACAATTTCTCTTGCTTCAATCTCCTCTGTAACAGGTTTTTTTTCAACAATATTCTTAGACTTTTTCCTTTTTGCAGACTGACGAGAAACCCTGGACTTAGGATTAGACAAATCCGAGTCAGTCCCATCTTCCCCGAAATTTTCATTGAACCGCTGACGCAAAATTGCCCGCGCCTGGGAAATCCGCTTGCGGACGTTATCGTAAGATATACCAAGCTGTTCGGCAATATTTGGATAAGATAGCCCGGATTCAAAATGGAGAATAAAAGTCTCGCGCAATCTATCTGGCAACTCATCTATTGCGGCGCGAAAAAATAATTCGAGTTCGCGCTGCTATGCAGCGCGAACTGGTGTTTCTTCTTGGCTAATTAATTCGGTTTGGTTTTCTATAGCAATGGTGTCTAAACTGTCAACTCCTACTGCACTTCTGTTGCGCTCTCGATGGATATCGGCGCAGAGGTTATAAGTCAGTTTGGTTAACCAAGCCTTAAAGTTTTTGATATCATAGGTACAATCTCTTACTTTTTCCCAAGCTTTGAGCATCGCCCGACTGAGGGCATCTTCAGCATCGGTTGGATTTCCCATCCACTTGCGACAGCAACGGTAAAGGTAATCTTGATGCTGCTGCCATAATTTCCAAAAAGCTGAATCTATATCTTGAGTGCATGAGCAAGGAATTGGTGCAGAACAACAACTTAACATCTCTGGAGCCTGAAACTCTAGGTGGACAAACAACTTGCGATTAATTTAGGCAGTAATTTACCTAGCCTCAGATGCACCTACCCCCATGTTAACTCACCACTCAGGCTCAAGTCAGTCGGAAAAGTCGGATCTTTAAAGTCGGAAAAGTCGGAAAAGTCGGAAAAGTCGGAAAAGTCGCCGCTATCAGTACATAGCTTAGACATCAATACGGTTCACTTAAGACAGATCCCCCCTAACCCCCCTTAAAAAGGGGGGGACAAGAATGCCATCAAAGTCCCCCTTCTTAAGGGGGATTTAGGGGGATCTCCGGGGCATAAATATATTAAGTGAACCGTATTGGCTTAGACATCCCTTTAACAATTTAAGCTCACCCGCTAGCTAAAATGCCACCGTATTAATACTGAATTCAGGCTGATATATAGGCTAAGGGGAGCGTCTTTTTTATATACTGTCCATCATCCCAACCCCGCTCAGGAGCTGGCTTTCTGGGACGTTAGCTGTAACTTGATGCTATGTGTCTGAATCACCAGCCCCCAGATTTATCCGTGGGAGCACTTCCACAATTTCAAATCTCAAATCTCAAACGCGGGACAGAGGATTAAGCCACAGCAAAATTGTCCGTTTTAATTGATTTAATTCCCGATACACTTCTTGTTTTACCCACTGCCCGATCGCGTCGAAGGGTGTAAAAATTTGACCCACAGGCCAGCTAACATCTTGACCTAATGGCGTTTGATGGTTCCCCGTCAGGGTTTGAACTGTAATCATGTCGGGAAATTTCGGTTTGAGCAGTTTGGTCAACAGCAGGGTTTGGTCGATGTTGTCGCCGTTAAATTTGACTAAAAGATTGCGCCGGATTTGATAGCTATCTTGGACGAGGCGATTGGTGTCTTGCGGGGAAGGGGTAAACTCTACTTTAAAGACGGGGGAAATTTGCTCGACGATCGGAATGGCTTCGGAGGCTGCATAATTGTTGAAAGAGATCAGAATATTGCCTGCCCTTTCTACATCAAACACAGAACCGATCAGTAAGTGCAGTTTGCATCCCATGCTGTGCCCCATGCCGTAGATGGGGAGATAGGAAGATTTTAGCAATTTAGTGGCGCGCAGGCGATCGAGGGCATTTTCAAATTTGTTGAGGACATCGCGGGCGATCGCAATGTGATCTAAAGTATTGACAAACGGTGTTGCTACTACCACATATCCTTGATTCGCCACAGCCTCTAACAGCCAGCGATAGGTCAGTTGCGGTGCGCTAGCCACAAATGCACCGCCGAGAAAATGTACGATCGCGATCGGTTTAGAAGGAATTAATACCCAGTTGCCAGAAATTTCTTGCCAGTCCATAAATTTCATCAAGTTTAAAGTAAAAAGGCGATCGTCCTCTGAAGGTAGAAAGCAGAATTTTTGCTAAATTTTTGCTTTTATTTTCTGCTTCAAAAAAGGGTTTGCTACCCATTTTTTCATTCAATAAACTTTGCTCTTTACTTATATATGATATTTAGTGTAACTGTTTTGGCGACAAATAGCACGGTGCGGGAACGCTGCTATTAGCGTCCTGTATAGGCTTGAAGCTAGTGGCAGAATAAATCAAGGCTGACATCCGATCGCGGCTTTCAAAGATTTGTATATCGTGTCCCATCGCACGGCTGCAAGCCGCTGTAGCTGGTATTGCGGGTAATTGACCCGACAGGATATTAACAGTCAAATACGGCTCAAAACCCCAGTATCGCGTATTAACCAGTCTCTGGGCGATCGGCTTCGATTCGGCTTTATTGGCAGCACCTAATTTCTTGACTAAACCCGCATACAACTATAACATCCTTTAGGACAGCCCCCCAATTTCAGACGATCGCTGGGGGTTTAATTCTGCCGAATGACCAATACCTTCTGCCGTTTGATGACTCAACTTTTCGTGAGTTTTCATCCATTTCCACTTGTCCACAGTAGCTTTAGGATTGAGCACTGTGGTAGCGATGCCGTAAACAATAGTAGGCAAAACCTCCCGATTTAACCAACTTTGTCCCAGCTTTCTCATGTAGTGCAGTGCCAAAACTTCTCGAAATTTGTTAAGCCTTTGCAAAAGCGGCAAATTCTTAAAACATAACTGTTCGTACTCCAGGAGTGATAACTCTTTTTCTCCTCGCAAGCGCCGCAGTTGGTTTTCCTTGACACAATCAGAAGCTATACGCTTCTTCAGCCAGTGCTTATCTGTGAGAGAGTTCCCTCTAATTCGATAATTTCCCAAAGGTTCGGTGGCCGCTAGCAAGCCGTACTTTTGAGCAAGTTTGGTAAATAACTCTGTATCTTCTCCTACCTGCCAGTCTTCTGCAAACCCGCCTTCTTTGAGAAGAATGGAGCGATCGACTACAACAGAAGACGGGAAAACCCAAGGACTTTCGCCTGTCTCCTTAATCGCCTGCATTTCTGCTTTAGTTGTAGGATAGGTGGGAATATAACTCAACTTCTTACCGTGCTTGTCTAAATACCGCAAAGCGTGAGCTACAGCTTTGACTTCGGGATTGTCTGCGAGCATTTTCAGGCAAACTTCTAACTTATTGGGTTCCCAGGTATCGTCGCTATCGATAAACGCTACATAATCGCCTGTGGCGCGATATATCATTAAATTTCTCGACTTAGAAACCCCGTAATTTTCGGGATTTCTGAAGTATTGAATTCTCGAATCTTGCTCGACCAGCTTAGCAGCAACTTTGTCAGTAGCGTCAGTAGAGCAGTCATCAACAATTAAAATTTCTAGATTCTTGTGGGTACCATTGAGTACGGAGGTAACTGTCTCGGTCAGAGTGTCGG
>JARCMA010000635.1 GCA_030248405.1 Microcoleus sp. MP8IB2.171 | reverse complement strand
CTATTGTCAATATTAGAATCACTACTGATAGAATGAAAATCCAGGTGATTCTCATAAAAAGTAATTAGTATTTGAGTTTGTCCGCGATCTCCGCACGATTCTATAGACTGTGTTCTGCTATATTCACTAGAATCACTTTTAAATGTATTGCCTTGCAAATTGCCTCGATAACGATAAGTTAATGTACCGTATTTTGAAGTTAGAGAATAGAGAACTAAATTTAATGGTTAAATATAAATGATTGTATGTTCTTGCTCGACTTCTGAGAAATTGTTACCATCGCATCCATCGTAATAAAATTTGCCAGTATAATTACCTTTATAGTATCCTGTATATTGATTTTGCTGCAAAATTAATTGCGCCTTTTGCTCTGCATCATTTGCACGTTTATTTGCCTCAGAAATATTAGTCTTCAAGTTCTCATTTTCTTGTTTTACTCGCTCTAGCTCTTGAGTTAAATTTAAATTCTTATCAAATAATTTAGCTTGTTCTTCCCTTAACTGAATAACTTCAGCTTTTGACTTACTGAATTGGCTTTGAATTACAGACTTTTTAGTGTTAAATACTAGCGAATAAACGACAAAAAAAATCAATAATAGACCTAGAGTTGACAAAGAAATATCTGATAACAACTCAAAAATTGATTCTTCTTTTTTGTGATACTTTGCGCGTCTCATAGTTAATTCTTTGTAAATAAATAAAGTAGACCTATAACTACTAGCCCAAGCAAAGAAATTAAGGGAATAAATGTTTTGTTTAGTAATTCCTTAATTGTTTGGTTTAAATTTTTAACTATTTTCTCTAGATTCCGAGTATTTTTGAGCGCTGATTCTTTATTTTCTAAAATTGTTACCACCACAGAATTCATTTGTTCGGCGGCTTCATACATACTAATTGTATAGTGTTGTAACGTCTTTTCAATTTCTTCTGCTGAACAGATGAAAGAAAGTAAACTTTCTTGAGCTTCAGACAAGTTTTTTATTTCTCTTTCCCAAATCTTTTTCTGTAATTCAGGAAGCACCTCTATCTCAGTTTTATGCTTAATATTATCAATGAAATCCTCAATCAAGTTTGTCGTTGAGTGGCTGAGTAACTTCAATAAAACACCCCCAAATACTGCACCAGCTAAGGTTGTAATGAATGCGCTAGACATTCCTGAAAGCGCATCACTCAGTCCAGAAATAGAAGAGTTAGAATTACCGATCGCACCTACATCCTCATTTAAACTATCCATCGCACGAGATAGACCATTCATTGAAGAAGTCAAACCTAATATTGTACCGATCATTCCAAGGGTAATCATCAGGTTAGCAAACAATTGCACCCAACCTTCCTGTCTCAAAAGCCTATTTTCTATGAGGTTTAGGGAGACATCTTGATTGACTGATATTTTATTGTCAATATTCTGCTTTAAATTATTGATATGTTGGGAAAATAGACTATTAGTAGTATTTGTGTTTGAATTGTTTAGATATTTAAACTGAAGATAAATTACGATTGTATTCCAAGTATTAATCCCTATCGATATCAAGAACAAGCATAAAATAACCAGTGTAACTTTTGTATTATCTGCCACAGATAATTGCCAAAAATTAACTATAAATCCCAAGAAAATTAATAGAGTAATTAACAGCCAAAACAGCCAAATCCAAAAACCTTTTACACTATTTTTATCTATTCTTTTATCCATTTTCAATATCTCCTAATGTTTTTTTACAATTTTGGAACTGCGCTAGATTTTTTTGCTGTTAGGTAAGAGCGATCGCCTGTTTGCTGGGAAAGGCGATCGCTCTGGGCAATGGAGAGGCGATCGCCTAAATCACTAACCTATCTGATGACTAAATCAGACCTTATCGCCTCATCAGACCCTCCACCGAAGTAACCGTATAGACATTAGGCACGATATCATCTAGAGGATTAGGAGCTCCAAGAATATCAAATGATAGTTGTTTGTAATCACTAGCAAATAGTCCTCCTCCCCGTCCATTCCCAATTCCAACGTCTAAGAAATTTCCCAGGTCTGCAATACCCGGACCGCCTAGCTGTCTGCCACCATTTGTCAAAGTAAAATTCAACTCTCCTTGACCTTTTTTATCTTCTGGAATTAGAAAACTGGTAGATCCAAGACCTTTTTGACCACTACCTGTGATCTCTACAATTCTGCTGTCGTTGTCTGGATTCGAGTATTTGACATTCAGGTTAGCAGTCCCCAGATAAGGGATAGCAGACGGTTGTATCTCTATTTTTAAGGAGGCAGTGGATGGTGGTGGGGGACTTGGATTTGTACTTGGCGGTGGGGGAACTGTTGGAGATTGCGGATCGCAAGCATTGATTCCTAATTCTTTGCGAAGATTAGATGATAGTTCGCCCTTACCCTCAAAGAAATATTTGTTGATGCCACTAAATAAGTTTTGAACTGCATCGCCAATCTTAAGGAATTTTGTCAGTGGCTTAGGAAGAGGAATTTTATCTTCTGCCGCTCCTGTTACTGCTTCTTTGAGGGCTTTGTCATCGCCAAACAAAGCTGTACAAATAACACCAGAAACTTGACTGATTCCTTCAAATTCCTCAATCGCACTACTACTCCCATTTACTGGTACTTTAAATTTTTCCAACACAGAACCAACCTTTTCAGCACCCTCTTTCCATTTACCTACCATTTCTGCTGTTTGCTCAAATGCTTGACAAAAACCTTTGCCAAAAATGCAACTAAGTTCTAATGCTAAATTTCTGGCAAAGTCAGTTCCCAAGTCTCCTATTTTCCCAACTTCGGTTTCGCCTGTCGCACTTTTCTCTATTATGCTGCCTGATTTATTGTCAATTCGTTGCAGGATAACTGAGTTGGAGGAACCTGCTTGTTGAAGTTCGGCTCTTGTCCCATCTGGATTGTAGCGAACTGTGAATGGTTGAAGGCCACTGTTGCCCTGATTCGATGGTGTGTATCTCACAGATTCCTGATAAACTTGAGTATCTGTTTTTTTGATTGTAGAAACAAACCGACTTCCATCATTGCCTGCTAGAGTCATTTCATAGGTATCGGCTGATATCTGTCTGGCTGTTGGGATGTCATTAAGTGACAATGTTTGCTTTTACTAAGCGTCCTCGCAGGTCTGTTGGTGACGCTCCTGCCACTCGACCTAAGATAGCACCAGTAGCGCTATTTTTAATTACCGTATCTGAAGATCCTGGTACGATAGAAGCAGCTTCTAAGGTTAATCCTGCTTCTGTTAAACCATCAGTTAACCCGATAAAATCATCATCTTTATTGAAGTCTTTGATTAGATCGGCCACAGATGGGGCGCTCACAGCACTATTACTGGGCAAGACAAAAATATCTTGACCTGCACCGCCAATCAAAGTATCTATCCCAAAGTCACCGTACAGGACATCATCGCCATCGCCACCGTCTATTAAGTCAGCACCTTTTCCCCCATAAATTGTGTCGTTCCCTTGGCCGCCGAAAAGATTGTCGTTCCCTTCATTCCCGTTAATGATCTCAGATCCCACTGAACCAATCACAGTATCCGCTCCATCAAGTGCAAAAAGCCCTTTGGGATAAGCATTAAGGAAGCCAGGAGTCAGCGTAAAATTGTTAGCTGTGTTATCTAATACATACGAAAGTCCATCAAATGATGCACTTCCAATGGCCGCTAAAGAAGTTTGATCGGGTATCTGCAAACTTTTTATTGTCTCACCAGTAAGGGGATCGTAAACTTTGGTTTTCATTTGCGAATCCTTTGCCTTGACGCTGGTGATGGTATTCGGCTCACCATTGCAACCGCAGCCAGTATCTCCAGACTCATTTATCTGTTGATTTGTCTTGCTATTTGGAACGATCGCAGATCCTTCCATATTGCTATTAACCTCTTCTAGAGATTCCAACACGCCATCTGTTAGCCCTTTCATAATCCAATCTCCTCAAAACAACTAATTGTTGGCCAAAAAACAAAAAAGCCGGAGAAGAGGCGATCGCACAAACCATGCGTCGTCACCACTTCCCCAGCCCCGCGAAACTCACATCCGTCTCGAACCAGGTTTTCTGTTACGAATATTCAATTGTTTGAAAGTATGAAACTGCCGACCATTTCAGCCGTACAGGATAGATGCTTGCGGGTGTACTTCCCGACTATTGGAAATAATCTACAGCATTTAATTCAACCTGTCAATACATTCGCCGATCTTTTTTGTAATGAGTTTCATGGTTGGGTGGGGGCGGGTTTATCAAGATTATCTGTGGGTGGCAGAAGCGATCGGTGAACCCGCCCCTTGTATCTTAAAAGAGTGAGTCAGTCGATTGCCACGTCATTGATTCAATCATACCGACAAGTGGGCGTTCGAGCCGACAAGTGGG
>JARCMA010000634.1 GCA_030248405.1 Microcoleus sp. MP8IB2.171 | reverse complement strand
TTATTAAGCCTCCAACTTGTCCTTTAATTCAGGGAGATGCTTTAAGTTGCGGCGAAGAAATCCTAGTCAAAACTTCAGAACCTCGGTTAAAGCAAAAGGGAGTTGAGGAGTTTGCAAATTCAAATTATCAATCAGCTTTAAATCTTTTCAAAAAATCATGGAACGAAGAAGACAGCATAGATCCAGAAACTTTAATTTACATTAACAATGCGTTTTTGGAGGTAAACAATGCCAATTATTACACAATTGCTGTTGCCGTTCCTATCCTGAAAAATCAGGATGGTTCTGTAAAAAATGCAGATTCGGCAAAAGAACTTTTGCGCGGTGTTGCCCAAGCCCAAACACAAGTTAATTTAGGACTTGTAGCTAATAATAAGAGCGATCGCGACTTTCCTGGTCAAGGCTGGCTCGAAGCCAAATCTATTAACGGAAAAGGTCTGAAAGTCATCATCGCTGACGATGCGAATATCAAATCAGAGGCAATTAAAACGGCAAATGCACTGGTAAAACAGCAGGATATTTTAGGAGTAGTCGGTCACTATGCCAGCGAGATGACAGTAGCAACAGTAGATATTTACGACCAAAATAACCTGGTTTTGATGTCTCCTGGAAGCACAACGGAAGAACTGACAGAAAAGCATAGAAAAATTTTCTTTCGCACATCGTATTCTAGCAGGTTTGCAGCTCAAACTTTAGCAAAGTACCTGCGAGAAATAGGTCTAAATCAAGCAGCAGTTTTATACAATCCCGGCAGTTCGTCAGGTTCTTATTTTACGCGAGCTTTCAAAAAGTATTTTCAAGATGACAAAAAAGGAAAAATTGTCAGGATTCGCGACTTCGATTTATCTAAAAGCAACTTCAACGCCCAAACAGCTTTAAATGAAATCCAGCAAACAGGAGAAACAGCGATAGTCTTGGCTCCAGACGGTCAAATTACTAATTCCTTAAACAGCGCGATCGCTATGATAAAAGCCAACCGCGATCGCAATTGGATTGCCGGAATTTGGGTACTCTACAAACCAAGAACATTAGAAGCAGCAATTCAGCTAAAGTCTTTTGAAAAATTAGTCGTATCTGTCCCCTGGCATCCGTCAAGCAGCCGCAACAAACAATTTCCCCAACAAGCTCAAAAGTTGTGGAGGGGAACAATAAATACCGATACCGCCTTAGCTTACGATGCAGCTATTGCACTGATTGAAGCAATGGAAATACAGCAGCAACCCAGCCGCGAAGGAATGCAGAAAACTCTTTCCAATCCGAATTTTAGTGTGGAAGGAGGAACAGGAACTATTCAGTTTGGCCAGGATGGCGATCGCCAAAATCCCCTCAGCGAATTGGTGCATATTGTCAAGTGTCCGAAACAGCAGTTCGGCCTTGCCTTTGTTCCTGTCAAATATCCCACAGCCACTGCCGCAGGTTTAAAGTGCGATTGAGCTCGTTTTTCTGTTGACTAATGACTCATGACTAATGACTAAAATTACAACTTGCCTTTTTCCATTGCCCACTGCATCAAACCGGGGAATAACCGATAAGCTTCCGACGCGAAAAAAGCAGGGCCGACAGTAACTTCTGCACGCTGATTTTTCACAGCATCCCAAATAGCTTTAGCAATATCTTCTGGCTGAGTTGCCCACTCTGATTTCAGCATTTTGCTCATTTGCTGGCGACGCAATTCGACTGCGGGTTCGTCTCGATCGCGAAATTGAGCTCTTTCTAAAAAATCGCTATTAATCAGACCCGGATGCACGGCGCAAACGTGAATACCTTGAGGCGCTAATTCCAATCGCAAAGTTTCTGTTAAACCGGTTACTGCATATTTGCTGGCACAATAAGCAGTCATTTGAGGCAAAGGCATTTTGCCACCAATGGAACCAACATTGACTATTGTCCCTGTTTTTCGTTCCAAAAAATGTGGCAACATTTCTTGAATTGTGTTAACGCAGCCCCAAAAATTGGTATTCATTAATTGCTGCCAGTCTTCGGAGGTAGTGTGCTCGATCGCCCCCGTGAGACAAATGCCGGCATTGTTAACCAAAACATCGATGTTGCCACAGGCATCTAGGGCTTTTTGGACGATCGCCCGCACTTGTTGAAGGTCGCCAACATCCCCCGGAATAGCTAATACCGAATTGCCTTCTCGCTGCACTTGAGCCGCTGCTGCTGCCAATCTCTCTGGCCCGCGTGCCACCATCACTACATCGTAACCTTTACTGGCAAATAACAGTGCCGTTGCTTTGCCGCTTCCTTGAGAAGCGCCTGTAATCAAAACTGTAGGAGCCATAGATAGTTATAATTTGGGATTTGTCAGCCTTAACTGCGAGATTAACTGATTGTTACACATTTTTCTCTTAAAAACGTGGGGCTGGAGGCGATCGCCCCCAGCCCCTACCCATCGGCTGCTTACGTAATTCCTGACTCTTTTAAATCACCACAAAATCATTCAATCGCAGCAGCCCGGTGACTCCACTGACATTTGCCAACACTGAGCCTGTCGCAGCAATTTTTATCACATTTCCACCAACAGTCTGGGTAATGTCTAACTGTCCGAAGCTCAAGCCATTGCCAAGGATAATCTTATCGCTATCGGTGTCAAAATTGGCGATCGTATCGATACCACTCTCTAGATTTTAGGACTTACGCATTGACAAAAAACATTATCTATGTATTCTCGACCATAGCATCACTCTGAAGGTTTGCAAAAATATGCTCACGTATAACTAAG
>JARCMA010000091.1 GCA_030248405.1 Microcoleus sp. MP8IB2.171 | reverse complement strand
TATAGCAATCCTAAATCATTTGTGAATTTCTTACTCCCTCCCCTTGATAAGGGGAGGGTTGGGGTGGGGTAAAAAGTTTACGACTCCTGCAAGGATTGCTATAGCTACGATTCACGGGCTTGCGGGGCAAATATATTGCTAATCGTGCGACGATCGCTAATCGAGATATAGCTGCGAATCAAGTCAGCCATTTTGTGTTGTTCTGTTAGTGAATAGCTTCTTAAACAGATGATATCGCCCCCGAACATCCACAAATCAACATAATAGCTACGATTTCCCTCCCTATCTCCCACTTCCTCTAATTCCACTGCAGAAATCTCGTGAGTTGAGCATTCGGTAACATCATGAAGCCATACACCCCGTCGTTTAATTGTCATTTTGCTAAAAGTTTTATCAAAAATGTATGTTTCATCTATCGCGCCGTCCAACAAAGACAGCGAGAACAACAGAAATATGCCTCCCCCTATCCAATTTGATGCTAAAATAATCTGCAATAATCCAATGATGATGAAGGGAGAAATTAATAGCAAACCATCCCAGGCGCTCGCCGTTTTAATGGTTAGTTTAGTTGGTGTTTGTTTAAGAATTTTCATTAGTTTAGTTGTTGACTTTGAAAAAAAATGTGAATTACTTATCTATCCGCTGTATGCAATTTTTAATGCACGGATTATTATTTGACAATGCTTTGGACGATCCTCTTCGTTGATGAGCCTCCCATAGGGGCGGGCTTCGCTAACGCACTTTTGGTGTTGTCAACAGCCTTGACAGCATAAGCATCGCCCGGACGTATCTGTAAAGCTCTGTTAAAATTGATTAAAGCCGTTTGGTAGTCTCCCTGCCCGTAGTAGATATAGCCGAGTTTCATCGATTGTTTGAAGTCATCTTTTTGAGCAGCAACAGGAGCAGAATTAGGCTCAGTTACAGGTGCAGCAACAGTAGGAGATGGCTCGGCAGCAGGAGATGGCTCTTGATAGAGGGATGGATAAGTGTTGAAATCAGAAGAAAAAGAAGATGGCGATTGCTCGTTAGACCCCTGATCTACATTAGGCCCAGAACCATCAGTTTTGAAAATACCTATGGCAGGTAATAATGCAATAATAATGCCTAACAAGAAATACATGATGAATCCAGTAAGTTGAAGTAAAAATGGTTTCCTAACTTTTTTATAACTCCAATTTTTAATATGAAATACCCAGAAAGCAAAGGGAACAAAAAAGTAAACCAATCCCCACAGAGTTTCTTGTTCAATAGCTTGAGATAATCCCCAGATATAACCCACCAAAATTAAAATAAAACCCAGATCGGCAAAAAAGAACACGATCGCAATAATAGACATTTTCTATTTCTCCGCTTGATGTATGGTTGTTTGGCAAACTGTAAAGGTACAGAAAAGCTCTTAACTACAATTCTTCAACAAATTTCTTTTAAGGTCAATTCATAAATTTCATTAATTAAGTTCAGGAAAGTCATAATTATATTTTGATGGCGAGTTCTCCTGCCCACCCCACAAGAGTTGCATCAAATTGATGTAGAGTTATTTTGCCAACTGTAAAGGAGAGGATTTTCTACCTGAAACTCATTCCCCTGTTGGCTGTGTTAAAAATAGATTAGCGGTGAAAACAGTTCGATCGCGCACAGCGAATGTTAGGATTTTGGTTAGGAATTTGACTAGGAACTCGATCGCGACTGCCGCAAATGACACCCTCTACCCTCGATCGACCCGAAGAACCATTTGCACGGGCAAGCAAACGCTGGGACATCCAAAAGCTTTATACCGACTTGGCAAAGGCCAAACAACAATTCGCCCCCCACACCAGAAGAGGGCTGACACCCGTAGAAAAACGGCATCTCTGTGGCTTGTTGTGCGGCTACAGCCCAGCGGAAATTGCGGTTTTTCTCAACAAACAAATCAAAGGTGTCGAAGTTGATTTGTCAAAAACTTTGTACCGATACATAGAATTATTGACAAATCGGCCGCGAAATGCTCTCAAAAATTGGAGAGATGCGATCGACTGGCTGGAAATAGCTGGGTATAAAACGCAGCCAAAAACCTCAACCGGTGCCATCTTAAAAGCTACTCTCCACCATTCAGACAGGATTTTGTCTGCGGCTATCAGTCCCGACGGACAATTACTGGCAACGGGATCTGACGACAGTACAGTGAAAATTTGGAGTTTGCACAGCGGGGAACTGCAGCAGACGATTTTCGGACATTCAACAGCCGTGTTGCTAGTTGCTTTCAGTCCCGCCAGCAAAACGCTGCTGACACGATCGCGCGCGGGCACAGTCAAACTCTGGAACCTGCAAAATGGCGAACTGCTGAAGCGTTTGGCAGACGTGCACCGCCACGAATCCGTCGCCGTCAGCCCCGACTGGCAAATTTTGGCGATCGGCACTACCCGTGGCACAATCAAGCTTCAGCACCTCAACAGCGGCCAACTGCTGCAAGTTTTAGAAGGCTATCAAGGGGATGACATAAGTGCGATCGCCCTGAGTCCCAACGGCAAAATGCTAGTAGCCAGCGGCCTCAATGCAGCCAGCGGTTTCTGTCGTGCCACAGTCACTTTGTGGGAATTGCCGGGAGGCGAAGTGAGACGAACATTTGGCAGCGAAAATTATGTAGCGATTTCTTCCGATAGCCAAATTCTTGTCAATCATGGTGGCCAAACTATCAAACTGTGGAATTTGCAAACAGGCGAATTATTGCATGCGCTGCAAACAGGAATTCGCATCACTTCCGCCGCCGCAATTAGCCCTGATGGGAAATACTTTGCAGTGGGGTGTTTTGACGGTACTGTTAGACTTTGGAATCTTCGCGGCGAATTGCTGCACACTTTAGATGGACATTCTAGCCCTGTGTCTGCGGTGGCGATCGGGCTTTTGGGCGAAACTCTCGTCAGCGGCGGGGAGAACGGTACTGTTAAACTTCGGCAACTGCGGATTTCCGATTAAAGAGTTAAATGGTGATGATTAAATTATTAGACTATAATTGATTTAAGCTGTCGCGCATTTAAATTGCATATTCGAGGCGGGCGGGCGGGACACCCCACAAGAGTTTTATTGTTTTTTGACATACAATTTAAATCCAGAACAGCTTAAGGTTTTTTTAGAGGGGCCCAGACAATGAATGTTACCCTAACACCAGAACAGGAAAATTACGTGCTCTCGCAATTACAAGGTGGCAACTATGACAGCGTTCAGGAACTAATTAGCGAAGCATTGCAACTGCTAGAAGAAAGAAATCGTGCACTGAAACAGCAGCGTCTGGCTGAACTCAGACAAAAAATTGCTAGCGGCACTGAGCAAATTGCTCAAGGAAAAGTGACTGATGGTGAAGTAGTTTTTGCCAGATTGCAGGAAAAAATTCGCTCAATTTCTGAGTCTGGATTATGAGCAGCTATTCTTTCTCAGATGATGCAGTTCAAGATTTAGATGACATTTGCGAGTATATTGCTGGCAATAATTACAGTTCTGCCAGTAAACTTTTTGATAGGATTCGAGAACGATGTAAAGCTACGGCTGATTTTCCTAATATGGGTAAAAATTATAGCCAGCTATCTCCCAGCTTGCGAGGATTTATTGTCGATGATTACATCGTTTTTTATTACCCCAGAGAAGATGGAATTGATGTAGTTCGCGTAGTGAATGGATACCGCGACTTGGGATATATTTTTTCAGATTCGGATGAAGGATAGGACGATCGCATTTTCAGAACTTATTGCATAAAATGTCGCCATCTTGCTAGAAGTGAGAAAGAAATAAGTAAAACTAACGCAGAACGAACTCCCCGACTTCTTGGAAAAGTCGGGGAGCGAAATCACCGATTAAGAAGCCTTTGCTAAGCAATAAAAATCAGCGTTCCCTTGCTCATTTCCAAAGTATCGCCCATTTCCATACCGTTGTGAAAAGCACCCAAAATCACCTCGCTAGTTTTGCCGATCGCGATCGCCCCGCTAGCATCAATTCCAATTGCGCCAAAATCCCGTTGACGTTCGTCAGCTTCAGCAAAAGAACGCTCAAAAGCAGCTTTCAAGCTCAAACCATCCGTTACCCGAATCACAATTCGCGCGGCCAAACACTCGTCCAAATG
>JARCMA010000633.1 GCA_030248405.1 Microcoleus sp. MP8IB2.171 | reverse complement strand
GGGGATCTTTCTTAAGTGAACTGTATTGATCTATAATCTAGAATCTCAAATAGAATGCAGCCTCTAAAACCTAAGTTCTAGAGGCTGCATTCTATCTTTTATTAGTTAACCGCGATCGGGTACTAGACTTTTACTAAAGGCTTAGTCCAAACGCCGCTTTCATCTTCTTCGTACTGCTGGTGAATGGCGTCCCAAGCGGTGTGTTCCGCTTGTATCGAGTCGTTGCTTTCGTCAAATGCAGCGTTGTAGGATTCCATAAAGGTTTTTTGAGCTGCTTCCGACAGGTGCGATCGCACTTCTGGAGACAAATCAGCCGGACTGTTGCAGCGACCTTTGACGGCGCGCGGCAGCGTCATTTCGCTAACTGAAACTTCTTCACCGCCGGCACTTTCTAGCAAGAGTTTAAATTCGCCCGATTTATCTGCTGCAACTTCGGCCATCACGAGAAATTCGCCTGCTTCAACGCGGGTTTGATAGATAGTTGCTTTCTCTTCGGGCATTCCCAAAGCGACTAAAGCGGAGACTAAACCCGCACCGGCCGAACCTGCGATCGCGCCGCTAGCTGCACCCAACAGTACAGCACCCAGCGGGCCAGCCGATACTACTGCACCGACAAAGGGAATAAACAGCACGCCTACGCCGGTTAGCAAGCCCAAAAAAGAACCGAATAAGGAACCAAAAATCGCGCCGCTTCTGAGACCACCTAAAATTACATCTTTTTTAGTCAAAAAGCCGGCAATTTTAGTTTTGGACTGAAAGTTTTTGCCCATTACTGAGATGTGGTCGCGGGACACTCCGCGATCGAGCAACCGCCGAATTACGCCGTCTAATTGTTCTTCTTCCTTAAATACGGCTGAAACTGTGCGTTCTGCTAGATATTCCTCTGTCATTGTTCCTCCTTGATGATTTGTCAATTATTTATGCTTGTTTTTAGTATAGGAGGACACCGTAGGGCGATCGCATCGATCTTGAGAGAGAGGTCGATCGGCGGCTGATAGATTGAGTCTATATCAAAGGGGTTAAAGAGGCTGGTCGTTTCCGGTGCGCTCGGTTATTTTAGGCTTTTATTCATATCTAATGTACTCGGCTAGAAATACCAATTGATCGATCATTTCTTCGGCTGACTTAGCAGCAATTAAGTTAAAAAAACCTCGCAACTGCTCGCCAATCGAGTACCGCTGTTGAACACCCATAATAATTCCAGCATGACCGATATCTTCGGCCATAAAGGTACTGTGCAAACGACAAAAATCTTTAGTGTTGAAACTGTATATGGCACGCCCTTGCTCTGCGGCCCAGATGAGTTGTTCCTCATCTGAACAGCTAAGCTTTTTAGCGTCCGAAGTAGTTATCACGTCTACACCAGAAGTTCGCAGAGCGAGTATCAGCGAGCGTTGGAGAATATCCTCATCCATGTATAAACAAATTCGGCTCACGATAGCTTACCTGCCATATATTCTGCTTCCAAACGGTCATACTCTTCGTAGTAAGCTGCTATGGAGGCGTCCGTTGCTTCCTTGTTCGCGTAATAGTAAGTGAGCGCTGCATAAACTTGTGCTAAAGTCAAATGCGGTCTTTCATCAATGATTTGTTGTGGAGTCATCCCGGCATTAAAATCAATAGCAATGTTTTCTACCGTAATTCTAGTTCCTGCAATTCGTGGGCGACCGCCGCAAGTTCCGGGCGTGCGGACAATTAACGTTCCTATCTCAACGGCAGTTGTCATATTGACCTCGATTGAGTTAACTTTATTCTATTGTAGCGCAGCTTCATTTCTACCCGATCGCATTCAACAAGGTTAACCAATGCCACTAGCACCTTTGTTTCCTGTCGTTCATCCCATTCTCAAATCTACTTTTCCCGGATGTCTGTGGACGGGAGATATCAACAGCCGAGAAATAGCCCTAACATTTGACGACGGGCCACACCTGCAGCATACACCTCAACTGTTAAAAATTTTAGATAAATACGACATCAAAGCGAGTTTTTTTTGGCTGGGATTTTGCGTTGACCGACATCCAGAAATCGCCAAAGAAGTGTGCGATAGCGGACACTGGATCGGTCTCCACGGTTACCAGCACGTATCGTTTGCCAAACTCAAAACCCACGAACTAAAACACAGTTTAGAAGACACGCAAAAAGCTATTAGCAAAGCTTGCGATTTAGACCCAAAATTAATCCGCGACGTGCGGCCGCCCAATGGCATTTTTATACCGCGAACATTAGAATTATTGCAGCAGTGGGAATATCGCCCGGTAATGTGGAGTGTCGTCCCGGAAGATTGGGTGCGGCCGGGGGTGATGAAAGTTATGAGTCGCGTCGTGCAGCAAACAGAAAACGGTTCAATTATTGTACTTCACGACGGTTATTGCGGCGGCGAAGATGTCGCGGCTTCTGCTGATAAAATTATTCCATTGCTGTTGTATAAAGGTTACAAGCTTGTAACAATCGATCGCCTGTGGCAACAAATTTCTGCCTGATTGCGTCAGTGCGAACCCAAGCAAAGCAATCGCCAAGGTTTGAAATTGCTTCGCTTGCGATCGGAATCACTGCGTGGCTGTGAAGGCGCAAGTCCCGAATATGTTAACATAAACAGGATAAAATACCTGGTATTGTATAAAATTAGCTTCGGTTTCGATCGCAAAGAAAGCAAGTAGAGGAGGCTGTTCTATGGTTCGATCGCACAAACGTCAAGCTGTCATCGCTTTAGTCGTAGCCCTGGGTACAATCATCGGGAATTTAGTGTTTCCAGGCCTGAATGTAGCCCCAGCATTTGCTGAAGCCAAATTTAAAGATGTCAAAGATCATTGGGCCCAAGGCTGCATAGAAGAATTAGCCGAGAAAAAAATCATCAGCGGCTACTACGAAGACGGCAGTTTTCGCCCGAACCGCCCAGTCAGCCGCGCTGAGTTTGCGGCAATGCTGCGTAGGGCTTTTCCCGATGCGAAAACCGTCCGCAATCCGATCAATTTTGTAGATATTCCCACGAACTACTGGGGTTATAAACCAATTCGAGAAGCTTATCAGACGGGTTTTCTGTCCGGTTACAGCGGCAGTATTTTTAACCCGACTCTGAACATTCCCCGCTGGCAGGTTTTGGTAGCATTAAGCAGCGGCTTGAAATATACACCTGCGGGCTCAGCGCCTGAGATTTTGGATGCGACTTTTGAGGATGCGCGAAACATTCCAGAACTGGCCAGAAGTGCGATCGCCGCCGCGACAGAAAAACAACTTGTGGTCAATTATCCCGCCGTCAAACAGCTAGAACCTACGCGCAATGCTACCCGCGCCGAAGTAGCAACTTTCTTGTGTCAGGCGATCGCCAAACCGGGACAAACAGCCTTAGTTCCCTCGCAATACATCGCCCAAGTGCCAACGAATGTCGGCCCGGCGAGAACCACAGAAACCTCGGAATCTGGGAATATGCGGGCAGAAGTTTCTTTCGTCAAAGAAGGAGAAAATGCCAAAGATATCCGCATCAAAATCATCCGCAACGGTCAAACTTTATTAGAAGAACCAGTGCTAATTCCGACTCGTTCTCTACTAGACACACCCTATAACAAATCCATCGGAGAAGTATCGGAAGGGCGTTTATTATCGGTGCGAATCCGCGATTTTGACGGCGACAAAGAACCGGAAGTGCTGGCAGATTTAGTCTCAATCAATAGCGGTGTCCGTTGCTGCAATTATTCGTTTATTTACCGCTACGACTCAGCAGCTAAAAAATACACTCACATCAAGCATTTCTGGGGCAATGTGAGCTACGAAATTGTCGATTTTGGCAAAAATGATATCCCGGAGTTCAAGAGTCTAGACGGGCGATTTGCAGAGGCTTTTACAAATTATGCGGATTCTCGGTTGCCGCTGCAAATTTGGCAGTACCGCCAAGGTAAAATGGAAGATGTTACGAAGCAGTATCCGGTGGAAGTATACACAAATTCTGCTGAGTTGTGGCTGGAATCTAGGAAGCGATCGAGCGAAGATGCAGAGGTAAAAGGGGTGTTGGCGGCCTTCATGGCGAACAAGTATGTCATGGGCCAGGAGGCGGAAGGTTGGCAGTTGTTGGAGAGGGTTTATCAAGGGCGCGATCGCAATCAATTCTTTGGGAAGTTGCGCGAGTTTTTGGTGAGTACGGGATATGCGACTAAGTAGATAAAGAACCCCCTAAATCCCCCTTAAAAAGGGGAGTAGGGGTTGAGGTTGAAAATCTGAGCTAAAATAAGTATAAAATATCCCACAGAAAATCCCTGAAAATGGTATATCCACCTGCACCTTGGAATTTGCAAGGTTATGCTGTTCAGACTTTACAATTGGTAGATGTGGCACGAGTGCGCCCCTTGGTTCCCTCTGAGTTAGAAATAGTCTCTGTATTGCCAGGAAAAACGCTAGGTGGAGTTTATATATCCTCCTACGGGTTGGGTTCCGTGATGGAGTACAATGAGTTAATTGTCGTAAGCGCGATCGCCAATTATGCAGGAAAATGGGGCGCTTGGATTTCCCACATCTATGTAGACAACCCTCACTCGGTAGCCGGCGGGCGCGAAATTTGGGGACTTCCTAAAGAATTAGCTGAATTTAGTTGGGAAGGCAACGATTCAGTTAAAGCAACACCGTTAGGCTACCGAGTCACAGTTAGCCAAGCAAACCGTCAACTGTGCAGTCTCAATTACAGCCAGCAAAGTTTAGCGCTACCTGTACCTTTTAGCGGAAATGTTTTCAGCGCCGATTGCAGAAATTTGCTACTATTCAAAGGAGAATTTCAATCTCGCATCGGCTTGATTAAAGGCGAATTAGAAATAACTGAAGAAAGTCATTTTGCCAGTTTAAACTTAGGTCAGCCCTTGCTTACAGTTGCCTGCGAAGATATGCGTTTAATCGCAGGTGCGCCGGAAGTTGTAGGGAACAGAGCCGCTGAATTCAGTTATTAGCTATCAAGTGTGGGTTTTGGTCGTCAACAAAAAAAAGAACGGCAACCCAAACAATACTTATTAGACCAAATTCTTATGAAGTGGTTTTTGTCAAGCGAACCTGTATAATCGCAACAGACCTGTATAGAGGTGGCTGTTATGTCGATCGCAACTGCTAAACGCTTCACCACAGCCGAATATCACCGCTTGACAGAACTGGGATTTTTTGCTGAGGACGAGCGAGTTGAGTTAATTAATGGAAAACTTGTGAAAATGGCAGCTAAAGGTACTGCTCATTCTGTTTGCGAGACACGCTTGGAACGCGAGTTATTTAAGCTGCTGGGAGAACGGGCGACACTGCGAGGGCAACAACCGATTATTTTGCCGGATGACAGCGAACCAGAACCCGATCGCGCGATCGTGCAAAATCGCCCTGACGACTATCTATCCTCTCACCCCTGTCCAGCGGATATACTGTTGCTGATTGAGATTGCAGATTCTTCTTTGAGTTACGACAAACAGGTTAAGCTCCCCCTTTATGCGGCAGCGGGAATCTCTGACTATTGGATATTTAATTTATCAGACACTTGCTTGGAATGTTACAGCGAGCCGTATCAGAATGCACCAGGTCAATTTGGTTATCGCAGGACACTGATTCTGCTGCCAAACGAGTCAGTTAATCTGCCTTGTTTTCACGACTTGGCACTGGATTTATCGAGAGTGTTTCCGCCAACCGTAAATCCTGAATGATTTTGATATTATTCCCAAGAAAATAGGCTAGCAAACCGCCAGCCTAAAATCAGGAGAAATTTCATGGAAACTTGTTGAAAGTCTAGCTAAACAAACCCGAAATACCGCCGACTGCTATTGCTCCAGCCAGAGCCGAAACCACCACAGAAGTTAGAGCCGTACCGAACAGCCACCAAGCAGCAGTTGCGGCGGCTTCGCGCGCATCTTCTGCTTGCTGCTTGGTCTTGTTCTTGATTTCTTTAATGCGTTTTTTAGCTTCAGTTTGCAGGCGTTCCGATCGCAATAAAACGCTGTCCCTGGCTCCTTCCATTTGGTCAACAATTTTGTTAGCCTGGGCTTCTGAAATATCGGGGCGAGAGCTAATGAGAGCTACTAAAGTATCGCGATCGAACTCACCTAAACGATGCTTAATCGCGTCAAATCCGGCCTGCGGGTCGTCAAACACTTTGCGGAAGTCGCGCTTGATGCCTTCGTAGTTGAGTTCTGGTCGATCGAGCGAATTGAGGTAATCCCGGATTTTCCCGAAAACACCATCCATTGCTGACTGAAACTTGTCCTGAACCATTTGAATTTGTTCGACAATTTGGTTGCGGACAGATTCAATTTGGTCGGCAATTCTGTTAGCTTCCTCTTCCGAGATGTCTTCACGCTGCGACAGCAATGCTACTAGAGTCGATCGGTCAAAATGCTTCACGCGATCGCCCAAACTTTGCATCCCCATTCCCGGCTCGTTAAACAACAACTGCAAATCGCGTTTGATTCCGTCAGGATTGAGTTCTTCCTTGTCCGTATTCCGCAAGTAATTTTCCAAACTTCCTTGAAAATCCTTGACAGTTTTTTGAGCGCGAGATGCCAAGCGACGGGGCGATTTCACGATCGTGCGAATCGAATCTTGCACGCGATCGATCGTCCGATTGATTTGTTCTTCGCTCAAATCTTCCCGCTGCGAAAGCAACTTGACCAAGGTTTCGCGATCGACCTGAGACAGCCTTTCCCGCAGCGCCAAAGCGCCTTCTTTCGGATTTTCAAACAAAAATTTGGTCAAATCCCGATTCAGACCTTCAGGATCGAGTTCTTCCAGGTTTGTATTCCGCAGGTACTCGCCAATTTTTGCAGTAACTTCTTCGTACTGTTCCTTAGCTTTGTCTGCAACTATTTGCGGCGCGTGGATGATGTTGTCACGCACAGATTCGATTTTGTCGATCGCCCCATTTATCTGTTCTTCGTTGAGGTCTTGGCGCTGCGACAGCAGTTGCACCAGCGTATCGCGGTCGAATTGAGACAAGCGTTCTCTCAGCGCTTTCAATCCCGCTTCCGGGTCGCTTAACAGCGTTTGAAACTCGCGCTCGATCGCTTCAGGATTGAGTTCTTCCTTATTAGTATTGCGGAGATACTCTTCTACCTTTTGCCGCAATTCTTGCGCTTTCGATTTCGCTTGCTCTTGCAATTCTTGAGCTTGAGAAATCACGCGATCGCGCGAACTTTCCAGCCGCCCGATTAACTGATCGGCTTCCTCTGGACTGAAATCTTCCCGCTGACCCAGCAACTGCACCAAAGTATCGCGGTTAAAGTGCGAGAGGCGATCGCGCAAAGCCTCAAAACCAGCATCGCGATCGTCCAAAAGCGCTTGGAAATCCCGCTCGATACCTTCAGGATTCAGCTCATCTTTGCCAGTCGATCGCAAATAATTCTCAATCCGGCTGCGTAAATCTTGAGACTGTTCTTCACCAGCAGCAGCTTGCACAATTTCCAACACTTCTTGGCGGACGCCTTCAAGCTGTTCGGCAATTTCCGTCACCTGTTCAGGAGCAAACCCCTCACGGCGGCCCAGAATCCCTACAAAATAATCGGGATTAAACAGCTCTAACTGGCGCAAAACCGCCCCAGGAGAAGCTTCAGGGTCGTAAATCACATCCCTAAATTCCTGCTTGATGGTCTCGCGGTTGAGATGCCAAGGTTGGGCATTCAGCAAGTAATTTTCCACATCAGCCTTAGCTGTATTGAAAGGCAGCGCAGGCACTTTATCGCCCACCTGAGAAGCCAAAGATTTAGCTTTTTCCGTCCCTTTTGCTGTCAGTTGCAGCAACTGACCCGATATTTTTTCAACATCCAAATCCGACAAATCTGTCCGCGACAAAACTGTACCCACAAGAGCTTCGACACCCAACTGCATCGCTCGTTTCATCCCGCTGCTGGATTCCGATTTGTTTTCCCGACTTTCCAGAATTTGAGACAGCTTGGCGTTGAGTTCGTCAGACTTCAGCAAATCGGGAGCCGCAAACTTGAGAAAATCAACCAACTCCAAATTCGGGTCTTTCTGCTCTTGCTGCTTGCCGAAAGTTTGCTTCCAAACGCCTTCGAGTTGGTCAGCAATTTGATTTACTTCCTCTTTAGAAAAGTCGGTGCGACCGCTAATTAAATCCACAAAAGTCTGGCGGTTAACATTCTTCAGAACGTCGCTTCCCGCAAGAGATTTGATATCTGCATCGCCCAGCAACTTTTCAAATTGACCGCGAATTTCCTTGACATCTAACTTCGGCAACTGCAAAGAACCCACATAATCTTGCACTGTTTCGCGAATGCTCTCCGTGTCTACAGCCGAGCTCAATTCGCGGCGGACAGCGGCAACAGATGCCTCTACAGTGTTGACCATTTGGTCGCTGGCCATCTTGCCGCCGATCGCTGCACCAGCCGTACCCATGACCCCTTGAACGCCAGAAAAAGCAGTTTTTATCAATGAACCGATCATCGAACCGACGGCGCTAGAACCGAGCCATACCAGCGTTAAAAAGTACGCAGCCCAGATGACAATACCAATAATTGCCGCTCCATCTACCGAGGCAATTGAAGTTAGTTTTACTGCCAGAAAACAAGCTAAGAATAAAGCCAGGTTAACTGTGACTAAAATCCAACCTCCAACTAGACCTTCAGTCTTCCGAATTTTAGTGCCAAAACTTTCGGAATCGTCATCATCATCAGGTAAAGCCTCGTCCCAATTTGAAATTTTGGCAGCTATCGAGAAATTTGTTAACAGGAATTGAAAGCCGAAAGCCATAATGACTCCGGCGATTAATGCCACGAAAAACTGCGGGCTTAAAAACATCAGCCCTCCGATATCGGGGTGGTCAAATGGCACATCTATTTCTACTGGCATTTGGGCAATATTGAATTTGGGACTGTACAGCGACATTAATAACTCGCTTTCAAACATAATTTACCTCCTAAGTTTTTATGCCTAACTAGGCATAGCGAAAACAGTCCCCAACTTTTTTATAGGGGATTTTGTAATCTGTTAGATGATGGTTTGTTTTGGTTCGGCTTTATCTTACGGAAAGCCTTATTAGTGAAATTGGGATGAGTAGTAAATCAGCTCTCTAGTGATCTCATCCTTAATACTTATTATGCCTGCGGAAGCTAAAAAATAAATCCGTCTAAAGTCAGAAATTAGTTGTTATGCGACTGGTAGAAGCAGAGTTCGCATAAAAGCGGCAAGTTTCAGGCGGGGGGGCGATCGGTACCCATTATCAATACTAATAAAGTGCGATGGGGTGTACCTTAAAATCGTGAATTAAATAATTTGCATAAACCTGTGGGATGGGCCTGCATAATCCGTCCCTTATAGACGGGCTATGCAGGCTCATCCCACAAGAACCATCACGCATTGCAGATTATTTACTTCTCATTTTTTAGATATCGTAGAATGCGCTACCGAGTCATGATTCCGGTTGATTTTCAGGCTGAAAACGAGATAGTAATTCAGGGCGATCGAGCTGCATAATCAGTCGCGTGCGATCGAGGGTTTCTAGTTGAATCAAAGGCTCAATTATTTGGACTAATTCTTCATCAATCTC
>JARCMA010000632.1 GCA_030248405.1 Microcoleus sp. MP8IB2.171 | reverse complement strand
GAATATTGAGAGCGTTCCCTCTATCCTTTCTCTTCGCTGTGCTTACCTCAACGGTCAACTTTCAATTTGATGTATTTGCCAAAGTGAGATGCACCCTTTACGAGTCTGGGTAAAGCTTGAGTCATAGGTTTTGAGAATTACCGATAATATAAATTATATCTCTATCTATCTGCGTTCATCTGCGTGCATCTGCGGTTAAATATTCCAAATCTGCCAGTCTTGCTAGATTCAGACAATTTAAAATGCTGGATTTGATCGGGCGCTTTTCATCCCAAAATACGATCGCTGAATAAAAGTTAATTGCCGCCTGTGAATTCAAAAGCTCAAAAGTTTGACGTGCAACTCTCTCGCTGTCAAAGCTGAGAAAGTAAACAGTATCATCGAAGATTGCAGGTTTATTAGCTATTTCACCGATTAACCTAAAATCCAATTTTTTATAAAGCCCGCAAATCGCAATTTTCCAAGGTTGGAAGCTATAATCGCCTACTCCAAAAATCGAAAATCGAGGGTTATTTTGATAAATTTTGCTTTTGCGATTATCTAGATATTGCCCGCACTTCTCTAGATAACGTCCGGTTTGAGGAGCTATAGTTTTGATATTTTCGGTTGATTCACCGATGAATTTTTGAGTAACTAGGATATATCGATCCGTGGCATTAATTCGATTTTGAGCAACATCAGATCCTTTAAGTAGCGGAAATAGATAAGTTTCCTCAAGCTCGACAGCTTCCCCAAATCCATTGACAAACAAATTATTAATTTTCCGAAACTCCATCACATTCGAGCAGTCATGCTTTACGCCCGATCGCCATTTCGTACCTGACTTTACAGCATATAAATTACTCAATTTATTGAAAGAATCTATATCTTTAATTAGCAAATTATTTTGATAGCCTATGCGGTGGGAGTCTGAACTTTCTAAACTGCTAAATACATCGCAGAAGTAGTTCTGCGAGCTTGAGTCAAACTGGCACACTAACAGACAGGCATCCACATTTGCATCAAAATATTTTTTAGCATCTATTTTGTAAGTTGCACAGTTAGCGAGATTAAGTTTTTTTGAATGAATGTAGTTCAATAACTTTCGAGCAACGGAAGTCTTGCAAAGCATTGCCAGAGTTGCGTCACGATTTTGCAACCAATGAATTGCTTTAATTAGCATCCATTCTGAGATATCAAAATTACTTTTACCTGTGAGTGCATCTAAGCCAGTGTGCTTTTGAAAATTACTTTTCTTAGGCAAGTTTTCACTACCAATAGTTCCTTGGTGTGAGTTGGTCACCCAAGGAAAGTTACCAAGTACCAACACCTGATGATTAAATTGCTTGATTAATGATGTCCAGTCAAACTCAAAAAAATCTCCTTGTTTAACCTCACATCTCTCATCCTGTAACAATTCATGCTTAGCTCTTAATTCTATTAAATAACTTTGATTGATTTCAACCCCGATAATCTTGCTGGCGGATGGAAAGGAATTTGCAGCAGCTTCAATGAAATTACCTATCCCGCAAGTTGGCTCAATAATGAATTTGGGGTTAACCTCAAGTTCTATCAATTTTCTACACACCATTTCAGCTAATTCTGGGGGTGTCTGAAAATCTCCGTATTCTAGTTTTGTTTTGCGAACTGTGGAAATCATGAGTTAAATCTATAAACTGCGATAACGCCGTCTTGTTGTCCGGCACGCTCAATTACTCTGCCATACTGAAGTCGCCATTGTAACGCATTAGAAATGGTTGAAAAACCCTGTAGTGGCGGATTTATCATTATTTCGCCTGCAATTTTATCTGCCTCTATTTCGTCAACTGGTAGATTTTTGTCAAGCAGAAAAGCCAGCAAATCATCTTTGTTGCCTTCGTTATCTAAAATATTGTGAATCCCACGGGTCATTTGAAAATCTGCTGTTCTTTCGGCACTTACGTAAATTGTATGCAGAATATTCAGCGTTGCAGTTCGATTTGTACTGTTGTCTGTCTTTTCGTAAACAAAGATAATCAGTGAATATCCCAGCCCAAAAATCTTTTGTCTTGCAGATTTAAAAGGGCATGAGGATTGTGGTTGTCTAACGCTTGTTACCTTGACATCCACAAGTAGCCCGGGAAAATCGATGCCGCTTGCTGAATTTCCTTCTAAAAATTCATATCGCAGCTTGAGATACAGTTTAAACTTTTGTTCTAAATATGTCCCAATAGCCTTTCCGTCTGTGACTCCGTAAAGCAGAGGTTCTGGATGTTGAGACTCGGCGGCTGAAAATATTGCTGCCTCAGAACAAAGCATTTCTACAGTCAGAATTGTCATATAGCGAGCCGAGGAGAATTTGTGAACATATATTTTCAATGAATGTTGGTGGGTTACGGCGCGGTTTAATCTCTATTTATGAGTAACATAAGTTATATCATGTTCGGTGAATTATCCGCAATCAAAGGTGTTTATAGTGAAGAATCCATTGCCACAAGCGAGGCTCTTCAAGAGTGACATGGGTTCCCAAACACAGAGAAAAACCAGTTAACAGCGAAAGGAACCAGTTAAATGTTGCGATCGCACTTACAGATGTTTATAATATGACAAGTGCGTAAGTCACGAACAAAATCTGGTGTAGTTTGGAAAAAAAGGCTCAAATGCGTGTTATTAGCCGAAAAATTCTGCGAGATTTCTGTGAAAGCCATGCAGATTCCTGTGAGGCACTTTATGAGTGGTATAGAGTGTCAAGTAAAGCTGAATGGCAGAACTTAATTGATGTTCAGCAGACTTATCCAAAAGCTGAGGCAGTCGGTAATTTTACCGTATTTAATATAAAAGGAAATCGATATCGGCTGATAGTCGATCTGGTTTACGTTTCTCAAAGAATCTACATCAAATATGTTTTGACTCACGCTGAGTATGATAAGGATGAGTGGAAAAATGATCCGTACTTTTGATGCACAATCTTATACAGATTTACTGGTTCGGTATCAACCAAAACCGATCGCAACTGAAGCAGAAAACGATCGCGCGATCGCTCTCGCTAGCGAACTGGAACACCGCCCCGTGCGATCGCCGGAGGAAGAGCTATTTCTGGAGCTTTTGATAACGTTGATTGAAAAATTTGAATCCCAGAATTATCCTATTCCTGCGGGCGATGCTGCTTCAATGTTGCGACATTTAATGGATGCAAGAGATTTGGACAAATCGGATTTGATTCCACTTTTGGGGACGGAAACAGCGGTTGAGGAAATTATTGTTAATCGCAGAGCGATCGCCATAGATGAAGCCAAAAAACTCGCCGATTTTTTCGGAGTGGATATTAGTTTGTTTCTCGAATTGCGATCGCACCCTGTCTAACCGCAAAAGTAAGCGAAAAAGCCCGCCAGTTGTTGTTCCGTTTATGCTGTAACCATTTCGGGTTTGATATCGGGTGATGCTGGCTCAAAGTACAACACCATGATTTGCTCTGGATGCAGCCCGACAGACTCATAAGTACGTCCGTTACGATCGCTAAATTCAACCTCAAACGCTGCACCATCAGCCAACAGTTCAACCACAGTCCCTACTTGTCCGCGCCACAGGTTGTATTCAGGAATGTCAACTGTCAAGGCAACGACATCTAGTAATTTAATTGTATTCTTTGTCACTCTTATTACCTCCAGACATTACAGAGGATAGCAGGTTGTTAATCTCGGAATCTCCGAATCATGCTCAATAATCCAGCCACTCCGAAGGGTTGCACTTCTATTTTGCCATTGAATCGTGAAATCTAGGGTGTAGCGTTGCCCGAACCCATCCCGCCTCCCTAACTGAGCTTCGTGAGTTTGAATAACTTCGACCAAAATTTGGCGCAATTCCTCAGCATTGTCAGGCTTCATCCCAAGAATTGACGAAAAAAGTCGCGCTTTGTGTTTACCATCGTCGTGTTCTGGATTGAGGCAGTAGTCACGCAGTTTACGAATATCAATAACTGCATTCTCTGCATTTGGAATGAGCATAGAAAAGCTGATACGAATAAGCAGCCCTCAGTTTATCTCGAAATCAGCGAGCGCTTTAACCGTGGAGTCGTGCAGATACAAGTATCTCTCCAATCAGCACCAAAATCTCAATCGAGATTGATTTTTTGCCATAAATCGGCTGGAGCAAACCTAGAAAGATGACCAACATTTGTTGTCGCGATTACAGCATCCACAACATCAAGAGTCGTCGCCTGTGCTGCCAAAATCATATCGCTGTCAATCGTCTTATCACCCAATACGGTTCACTTAACATATTTATGCCCCGGAGATCCCTCTAAGATACCTCCACAAAACAAATGATCCAATAGCTATGTGGGTTTAGCGAAAATTTCCACAAACCATTTTTGAAGATTGGGGAGGCGATTAATCTGGG
>JARCMA010000631.1 GCA_030248405.1 Microcoleus sp. MP8IB2.171 | reverse complement strand
TCCGCCACTAAGTATTGCTACTCCGTTCGACTTGCATGTGTTAAGCAGACCGCCAGCGTTCATCCTGAGCCAGGATCAAACTCTCCGTGTTGGATTGTTCTTTTGGCTTTGAGTCAAGTTATTTGAGTTTCACATAAATGTTTACTCTTGCCCTTGACTTTTTTCTCGTTGTTTGTGATATTAAGTATCAGCTCTCGCTTTGACTCTCTATCTTTAATTTTTTTGACGAGGTTAATAGTGCTTTAAGCTTTCAAACTATTCTTTTTTCTAGGTTCAGTTCTGTGCCTTAAGTCCGCGGTGTGAACCGCCTTCTCTCTGGCGCTTTATTAATATACTTATTTCGCAAGGGGTTGTCAAGCGTTTTGGGAAAGTTTTTTTGACTTTTTTTTGAAGCTATACACAGCAAGGGTTTTGGCTGTCCTTCACTGCTCCGACCTCCGCTGGCTGACTCCTCTTTTAACTATGGGGTCTTTGTTTTGGGTCAAAATACGGCTTTTAGGCGGACTATTTCCCGCGCATGGGTAGAAGCACTCAGTGGTTCAACATGATGATGGGGCTTACTTCGAGTATGGGTAAGGCAAGGTTAGAGTGTAAGATGTGAGGCTGCATCATGGGGTTAGGATGACAGAATCAGGCTGGTGCATGAGTCATATATAATATGTGGTGTCTGCATTTCTTGGACTTTACAGAGGGAAGTTTGGGTCTCAGATTGAGCCGATCGCCCTTAACAATTCCTCTGATTCAAAATCCAGAAGTTGACACGACACGGTACTCTAACCCTGATCAAACTCCCAGGAATCGATCGCCGGCAAATACACTCTCCTGAATTACACCCCGAAACTCCTTCAGTTACCCCAGTTATCAGCCTTTGATGATCGAGGGCGAGTTGGTCTCCTCAACATCTACATCTAAAAAGTGCAAGTGACTCTCTTCCTCAGTATTGACAGCAATCACCAAACCTCTATTCCCCCAAGGAGCGATCGCCCGGGGTGAGGCGGGGCTGCTAAAACTCCCTACTTGAATCCCTTGACTGTTTAACACTTCTATCTGCCCCCCAACATCTGCCAACACCCATCCCCAATTAGCCACACAAGCAGACACGGGCAAAGTTTCAAGAGGAATTCGTGCTACCTTGAGTGGCCACAATTTCATCAACAGCACCGCCGCTTTACCACCTTGAGGAATTCCCAGCAAAGTATAAGGCTCAGGTGTCAACAGCATCTGTCCGACGCTGGCAGACAACCGCACAGAACCCACCGGCGTGCCGCGGCGAGTGTAAACTCTAAAAATAGTTTGGGGATTTTTTGGCTCGTTGTCCGGCCAAACTGCTAAGACGTGTCGCCGATCCAAAAACATTAATTCTGGTAAATAGTGTTCTGATAACGGCACAGTAGCCATCAGCTTCAGGACTTTTTCCGGATCGCCCGCAGTGCTGTTGGCAGCTAAAGAATAAAAACGCAGCTCGCCAGGAACCGCTACTGTCAACCAGTTGCCGTGAGAGTCTACAGCAGCTTTAAAAGCATCTGGACCTTGCCTCAAACCCATATCCAGCAAGCACTGAGGCTCCCAAGAGCGCTCATTGAGCCAGTAAAGTTTTTGCGGAGTTAGAACGCAGCAGCCGTGGGAAGCAGGTAAAATGCCGCGCACGATTTCCGGCCTTAATGAAATAGAAGTAGACTGTTCTCCTGTAACGAGCTGTTTTCCCGGCTGACACCAAACCTTCACCTCTGTACCTACAGCAGCATAGAGATAGGTTTCAGTGGCAATTAAAGCGGTCAACGGTGCTGCAAGTATCAGTGGCTTGGGCTGGGAAAGCGAATAGCGCACAGTCCCAAGTAAATTAATAGCCGACTGTGATGCTTTTTCCTCTTCAACTTCCAGCAAAGAGTCAGTTTCCGACTTCAGACTTTTATCACCACTGGTTGTGGGGTTTTCCCAAGGAATAATGCAGTCGCCCAATTGCCTGACAGCGGGGTCGTACATGATCAGCCGCAGAGCTTGAGCCATTTGGGAAGCACTGGCAAAACGGCGGGCTGGCAGCTTTTCTAAAGATTTTTTGACTATTGCTTGCAAAGGTTCGGGGATGGCGTCGGGAAATTGCAAGCGTTGATTCAGGTGCGCCCACCTCAAGTCCCCGGGGGTTCCCCCGAAAGGGCGGTAGCCCATTAGCAATTCAAACAGCAGAATTCCTACTGCATATATATCTGACATCGGGGAAAAAAGACCGTAAAACCGCTCAGGGGCCATGTAAGCGGGGGAACCTACGGTAGCGTCGGGAGAAATTTCTTGGTGGAGGCGAGTGGTACCAATTTCTGGCAGCCGACGCGCGATGCCAAAGTCAGAAAGCCGGGGCGACCAACCTTTTGCTCCTAAAGTTAGGAGGATATTTTCGGGTTTGATGTCGCAGTGAACTACGCCTCGGCGGTGGGCGTAGTCTAAGCCTGCTAAAACTTCCATGACTAGCTGCAAACCTTCGAGCAGCCGCAAGGGGCGGTCTTGTTTGAGCAGGTTGCGGAGGGTTCCTCCCTCGCAGTAGTCCATAACCAAGTACCTGCCTGTAGCTGTGTGTTCTAGAGCTCGGCAGGTAACAATATTCGGGTGCTGCAAGGTGATCAGAAACCACAGCTCTCGCAAGAATTCGCTAGTTGGGGCTTTTTGATGACTAAGTTCTTTGAGAGCAACCAGTTGGCTGGTGAGGCGGGAGTCCTGGGCGGGAGCTTCTCGAACGCTGGCACAAAAGACTCGACCAAATTGTCCTTGTCCGACTAGCCCTAAAATGCGGTACTTAGAATGTTGCATCGGTCTAATTATAGATAAAGCTTGAGCTAGTATTAAAATATGTAAATAATTCTGACAAAAATTCAAATTTTTGAATCGATCGCCAGGTACTGCTATGTTATCTCAGGTTCATTCTCAGCCTCCTTGAGAGCGATCGCACAGTCGCACCTACTAAAATCCTTGAGCTTCGGAATCACTATCAATCTTGCCGGATGCCGGTACCCGCTCGGGAACTACCTGTGGCTGCTATTTTAGTCGATCGCGACTATTACAGTTTTTTCAATGCCATCTAGAAAGTATCTAAGGTTTTAGCTTTTCAAGGCTAAGCTGGGGAATCGGGGCGAGAGAACAGCGATATGACCAAAAAATAAGTGCGGTTATGCCATAGGGGTTAGAGAGCCAGAAGCCGATGCTGTCGTCAAGGCATCTTAACCTTTTTGAGTGTTAGCCAAATTTTTTTGCGCTTTGAATAAGTTGATCGTAACTTGCTAAATACTGAACTTGACAGGAGCAAACATCAATATGGTTAAAATTATTAAACTAGATCCAATTGCGGAGGAAATAGCAGTCGAAACCCGATCGAATATCCTGTCTGCCTTACTTTCCAAAGACTTAGACGTTCTCAAGGAATGCGGGGGGCGGGGAATGTGCGCTACCTGCCATGTTTACATTAAAGAAGGCATGGAAGGCTTGTCGGACATGAACCGCCGCGAGAGAAGAACGTTGGAAGTCATTACTACGGCTAAAGCCAATTCGCGACTTGCTTGTCAGGCTCAAATTATGGGCGAGGGTGTGGTTGTACAGTTGCCTGCGGGGATGTACATTAATGCTATTGAAAATGTCGAAGCTCTGATCGGCCGCCGGGCCCAGCAAGATTTATTACACCCAATTACGGGTCAAGTAGTTGTAGAATCGGGAAAGTTAATTACTCGTTCTATCGTTACACAGCTTAATGAAACCCGCTTTCAAGTAGGACAGTATTTAGTTCGGACTAAAGAAGCTTAAAACTGATATGTTTGTATTTTAGTAGTAGAGAAAAATCTATGTTGAGCCAACTTGGGCGTTTGAGTACGGAAGCAGACGGACGCTACGCCAGTGCAGAAGAACTCCAATTTTTGAAAGACTACTTTCAGTCTTTGAATCACCGGATGAGTGCTTATAAAAAACTTCAAGCCTCTGAAACAGAAATTATGCGGCAAGTGGAAGCACAAATGCAGTCTCTAGACCCTAGTTTATTTCGGCGGGGGGCTAACGATGTCACTGAAAAGTGCCGTGGAGATATTGTGCGGGTGTTGAGGCATTCGGCGGCAGCACTGTTGATTAATGATACGGAACGATTGCGCGATCGGCTACTACTTTGGTTGCAAACTATTTTAGGCGCTGTTCAAGTTAGAAATAGTGCAACCGTGACCTACGATGTGATGAAAAAGGTACTCAAACAATATCTCACGGTGGAAGAAAGGAACCTATTTTTTCCGATTCTGGACATCAACCGCACTTTACTCGGCAAATAATCAAGGGGGTTGACAAGTTAACGCCGATAAAGTGTGCCGTTAGGAAGAGTGGCTCCAATCAACTTCGCTCCCGTCAAATCGGCCTCAGTGAGAATCGCTCCCCGGAGGTTGGCTCCTGTCAAGTCAGCTTTCTGCAAGTTGGCTTTACTCAGGTTAGCTTTGCTCAAGTTAGTTTCATGCAGGCAAGAATTAGAAAGGTCGGCATTGATCAGGTAAGCTAGGCTCAAGTTGGCTTTGCTGAGGTAGGCCCCGCTCAAGTTAGCTTCCATCAGATAAGCACCGCTCAAATTTGCTTCGTTCAATAATGCTTCTGCCATATTGATTCCAGTTAAAAGTTTGCGGCTCAAGTCTACACCGCCCAGATCTGCCCCGCTGAGGTTAATACCGCTTAAGTGGCTGCCATTCAAAGTAATGTTTCTCAGGTAGGTTTTGCTGAGGTCTGCTTTGCACAAATTGGCTCTATCCAAGCAAGCTTCGCTAAGGTCTGATCCGATCAAGCACGCGCCGTTTAAATAGGCTTGAGTGAGGTTAGTTCGCCTGAGATTAGCTTTCAACAGGTTGGCTTTGCTGAGGTTAGCACGGGTTAAGTTGGCTCCGGCTAGGTTGGCTTTGGATAATTCGGCTCCGGTGAGCTGTGCTTCGGTCAAGTCTGCCTCTTTGAGACTCGCTAGACTTAAGTAAGCATCTTTGAAGTTTGCCCCGTTGAGATTGGCTTTAATCAGATAGGCTTTACTGAGATTGGCCTCGCCCAGATTGGCGTTGGTGAGGTTAGCCGCGCTCATATCTGCACCTATGAGATTGGCCTTGGGGAGAATTGCTCCGGTCAGGTTTGCCCAATTCAGATGAGAGCCGGCTAGGTTGGCGCCGGTGAGATTGGCACCGATGAGATTGGCGCCGCTCAGACTGGCTGCCATGAGGTTGGCGCCGGTGAGATTGGCTCCGCTGAGGTCAGCTTTGCTGAGATTGGCTCGGCTCAGATGGGCTTTGGTGAGGTCTGCCCCGCTGAGGTTCGCACCGATTAAATAGGGTCGTTGCTGGTGTTGGTTGAGGTTTGCCAAAATTAGAGTTGGGGCATCGCTGGAACGGTATAAATCGATCGGACTCAACACAATGCCGCGCAGATTTGCCAGTCTAAAATCTCTTTCGCCGGCTGCATATCGAGTTAGAAGTTCATTGGCGTCCATTAAGTTCTAGCAAAATGTTTGAGGTGTTGATTGCTTTTAAATTTTATGAGTTTCTAGAGTAAGTTATGAAGTTTCTAGCTGCTAGTTATCATCAGGTTTTATTTGAATTGCTAAAACCTGATTTTTTAACTCAGGAGCTTTTTTATAATTTAACTCACAGTTTTGATGATACGGTGGATAATATGGGTGTAAAAAAATCGATTTGACAGCTATTAGCAACAAAGTAATAGCTGTCAAATCAGTCAGTTTTTTGGGGAAAGTTGACTGAGAATAGCTTCATGGTCTTTTCCTTCTTCGACCATAGAATCGCCAGGTTGTAGGCGATCGCGCAGCCCTAAAATAAAGCGGTTGCAGTCCGAACCCAATGATTCGCAGGATGTTTGCAGGCAGTGAAGTTCTCGACCCGTAAGCTGACTAAAGAAAGAACTTAAAATACCTGCTTCTAAAAAACAGGCTGGTCGCTTAGACTGGGGGGCTGTTTTAGCAAAAAGAGAGTTAGCAATTTTTACTATTAAAAATCCATGTTCGGAATAGCTGGGGTCAAGCTCAAATGTTCCCCATCCATGAGTTTTCCAACACTGCTGCAAGGACTGAAGAAATTCTACCATTTCCATTTCAGAAACTGGCTGACCGTAGTATTCGCTGACTTCTTCGCAAAAACGCACGTAGAAGTTTTTACCCCACCAGCGACCGCAGTTGAAAAGCACGAGGCGGGAGGCTTGACCTGTTTCTTGTTCTAAGCCGATATAAATGGCTTGAATCAGTGTTTCTGGGAGTGCTAAGAGCCGATCGCCCCGGCGGTTTTCGAGGAGGCCGAGTTCGAGGTCGCCTCGGACGTAGGCATCGCTGGCAAAGTAGTTTCCAGGGAGTCGGGGCTGTTTGAGTAAGTCGGCAATATTAATCATCGGAAATTGGGAATTGGGAATCGGGAATTGGAAATTGGGAAGAAAGCTGATTATTTATTACCTTGGTCAATAATAATTGACTGTGCTTGGTCGAAAAATGGTTGCAATATAGCCCGGGCTTGCTCGGAAAGCAATTCTTTTAAACGAGTTTGCAGCAGATTGCAAACAGTTGCTTCGATATTGTGAGTTTGGTGGGCTTCGACTATGCCGGAAAGCCAGTCTACAAGGCGCTGTTCGAGAAAATTTTGATCGTTCAGCAGCATAGCCATAGCGCAGTACCGCAAGACTAACACCCAGTGTTTGAGCGATCGTTCTAAGGTTTCTTGTTTTTCGTCGGGGAATGTTTCTTGTAGTTTGTTGGCTACTGGTTGGAAGATGCTTGCTTCCTTCTCTCGCAAAAATTCGTAAATTTTTAAGCGCTGGACAAGGGTTACAGCTTGACGCTTAAAAGCTATGAGTTCTTCGCCTTTTAAAAAGCGGTTTTCTGCCTGATCCAGCAGCGCCTCAATCTCAGGGTGCATGATTTTAATTAAGTGGTAATCGGTAATTGATAAAAGGAAGGAAGGAAGAAGGAAGAAGGAAGAAGGAAGAAGGAAGAAGGAAGAAGGAAGAAGGAAGAAGGAAGAAGGAAGAAGGAAGAAGGAAGAAGGAAGAAATAAGGATGAGGGATTCCCCTATTTTTTGTTTTCCATTTTCCACACAGATTAAAACAGGTCGAATAGGTCGTCAATGGTGACTTCTGCTTGTTCAGAAATAGAAATTACTGGCAAGGGTGGCGGTAGGGGTAGGGCACCTACTTCCGGAATTCCTTCCCAAGAAATAGCTTGAAAAAAGTCTGCTACTGGCTGGGTTAAACTCAGAAGTTGACCGGGGGTCGAGCCATTTGGGGTTTCTAAAGATTTTCCCAGCCAATTATAGTGACCAAAGAATTCTTGGACAGATTGGCCCAACCATGAAGTTTGACTTTTCATCTTTCTTCCTGCCTGGAGAAATCCACCATCGCACTTTCGATAGCGAAATTGGTGGGAGGAAAGGCAGGGCAGGGGATGTGCCTTTCCACGTTGTTTACCGCAATATTTCACCGTGTTGCAGTCGATTTTGAATATCGCGGGCGTTGGCACCTTCGTTGAGCCAGAATGCTGCTGCATCAATTTTATCTGGGTTGCCAAGCAGGAACTTGCAATAGGTTTCTCCCATTGAGTAACATTGGAGTTCTATGCAGCTCAGAGGCTTTTTGACTAAAGAGCCGAAGAAACCGGCGAACAAACCGGCGTATATGTGACAAACCGGTTTGCCTACGTCTCCTAATGTGCGAGCAACTGCTGAGTCAAAGAGGTTGATGAAGATGCAGCCGTGTTTGCGATCGCTCATGTCCACTTCCCAGCGACCCCAACCTTGAGCCGTGAAAGGCCACCACCAAGTTTCTAGCAGAAACATGAGATTTGACTGGCGAATGTTCTGGCTGTATTCGGCACTAAACCATTTTTGAAAAAATTCGGAATCTTGAAGTCCCCACTGGCAACCAATAGTATACATGATGACAGAGGACGCGGGGCCGACTTCTTCTTCGAGCCCCTCCACCAAACCGATAATGAAGTCTTCGCTGGTAAAAATGTTGCGCGACTGATTCCAGTCGTCAATTGTACCCATCTGGCGATCGAAGGCAAAAAAATCCTGAAACCTATAGTGGCTGTGAGTTTTAGGATGCTTTTGCTTCAGTAGCGATTCGCTGTGGGGGGAGATTTCTTTTTTGGCGGTAGAGACCATTGGCGGGTTATTCCTTTTTGGTGTAGTTTGGTGAAAATTAGAGTCAAATAGACTGGCCTGTGTATCCAATTTAACTTTATTTTTCTAAAGGCAGGCACCGGGTATAATTTTTTACTTCAATATAAAAATTAAAAATTCTAGGATGCTAAATTTGGGGGCTTGTTGGGAGCTCTGCCTTCGGACAACTGCTCTCTGAGTGCTGGCGAAAGTGGGTATAACCTTAAACGGCTATGTGTTATCGTTTTGTGCAAGCTGTCCACTATATATATAGGGCATATGAGGATGAAAAATCACGCTTGTATTGCAATAGGCATCAATCAATATCAGTTACTCCAGCCTTTGAGTTATGCCCAAGAGGATGCAGAGGCCCTGTACGGTTTTTTGACTGAGGAGGCGGGTTTTGCGCCGGATGGATGTCTGCTGATGACCGATAGCTCTCCGTCGCTGTGGGGTCAATCTACATATCCAAATCGGGAAAATATTCTGAGATTGACCCAAAGCCTCTGCGCGGAACATGTGCAACAGGGAGATTTACTCTGGTGTTTTTTTAGCGGCTACGGTGTCAGCTATGAAGGTAAGGATTATTTGATGCCGGTTGACGGCAATCCGGCTGACATTCAGGGTACGGGGATTCCGGTAGAGTTGCTGTTGAATACTCTGAAAAACGCTCCTACGGAAACGGTATTGGTGCTGGTTGATATGAACCGCAGCCAGATTGTGAAAGCGGGGGAAACGATCGGCTCTCAAACGGTTGAGCTGGCGCGGGAACTGGAAATCCCAACGGTGCTTTCTTGCCGCCCGAATCAAGTTTCGCGAGAAACTTCGGCTTTGCGTCAAGGGTTTTTTACGACGGCGCTTTTGGAGGGGCTACGCTCGGGACAGTGCATGACCATTAAGGGTTTAGACCGTTTTTTGAGCGATCGACTGCCGGAGCTGTGTGACCACCATTTGCGTCCGAAACAAGAACCTTTGATGGTGGTGAATCCTCCGGGAAAGGCTAATTTGGTGATTTTGCCGGATGCTTCAGGGGTACCAACTGCTGCGTTGGCCGGACGCAACGGCAATATGACGGTTGGTACGGGTGATGGTTTTGATCGCCCGCAAATGGCGACGGCTACAGCTCGAATGGATCTGCCTCCGGCAGTTCGCAACGCTCAGGATTCGTCGGTTAAGATGCCACCTGTGTCGCAGCCAAATGCTGCGGCCCCTGCTGATCGGGGGGGCGATCGACCGAATTTGCAAAAGCCGGAGGATGCTGAGAACGGGGGGTCTGACAAGTCATTTTTACAGCAGCTAATTTTGTGGAGTGGAGCTACGGCTTTGGTGCTGTTGTTGGGTGTTTTTCTGACCAACAGATCAATTTTTATCGGTCAGCAGGAAGCAGATCCTCGATCGCCTGCTGAGAATGCCCAAAATCCTCCGCCTAAAAAATCTACTGCTGCTATTTTGCCGCAGAAGCAACCGCAGGCGGTGGAAGCAGGGAGTGGAACTAAGCAGCCACCATCCAGCCAGCAGGTGTGGGCTGAGGCGAAAACTTTCCTCAAGGATGGTTCGGCTTCTAGTTTTAATAGAGCGGTGGTTAAGGCTCGAACGATTCCGGCTAGCGATCCGCTCTACCCGCAGGCTCAGCAGGATATTGAGCGCTGGAGTTTGACAATTTTGGATATAGCTAACGGGCGGGCTGCTCGGGGCGATTTCCAGGGGGCGATCGGCGCGGCTAAATTGATGCCTGATGTCAATCAGCCTGTTTACAATCAGTCGAAACAGGCGATCGTTCAGTGGGAGGAGCTATCCAAAGACCAGGATGTAAATATTGCTTTGCTATCGGCTGCTAAGGGTCAAATTAAGCGGGGGGTTGCCTCTTCTTACAGTAAAGGCATCCAGCAAGCTAGTAAAATTCAACCTGGTCAGCCGAAGTATGAAGAAGCTCAACAGTTAATTGGAGGGTGGAGCGAAAGTATTCTCAAAATTGCTCAGTTGCGCGGCTCTCAAGGAAAGCTGAAAGATGCGGTTGAAACTGCTTCGCTGGTGCCGTCGGGTACTAAGAGTTATCAGCCGGCTCAGAAGGATATCGCCAATTGGAAAACTAAGCTCCAACGCCAGCAGAAAAAAGGTTGATTTAGTTGATAATTTCTCGGTTGCCCACCGGGAAATTATCTTACAGACTGGTCGAAATAAGTCGATAGGTCGCTCGATACCTCTTGATACTGCAAAAAAAGACCTACATACCGATCATTGAAAACCAATAATTTTATTCACCATTTCCCCTCCGCAGCTTCTGCGCGAGGGGATTTTATATGCTCCCTGGTCGGTTTGTTTTTGTAGAGTGAAGGATATCGTATGAGCTGGTTAATTGGGGTTGCATAATAGTGGGATGATTTTGATTTTTTTGTGGATTGGCCCATGAGACAGAAGGCGTATATTTTCAAAGCA
Source organism: Microcoleus sp. MP8IB2.171 (assembly GCA_030248405.1). Classification (GTDB taxonomy): domain Bacteria; phylum Cyanobacteriota; class Cyanobacteriia; order Cyanobacteriales; family Microcoleaceae; genus Microcoleus. Next base: position 4,105 of record JARCMA010000631.1, on the reverse strand, counting down.
GGCGGGGCGCCTAACCCTACTCACCACAATAATCCTCAAATTGTGCAACGCCGATCAATTAATATCTTTAATTAACGTCCAGAGTTCCCTAAACCAGCGGCTCCACCGTCAAAAACGAGTTTTTTAAACCATAAAGATGGCTGTAAATATATATTTTTTTAATCATGAACAAGTTCTAAATGAGTTAATTATAAGGCAAATTAAAACAGTTGATTTTTATATTTTATCACGTAGGCTTATCAGCTTAATCTATAGTTAATTTTAACTTGAGTGACCAGCAAATAGGGCTATATCGAATTGCTATCTAAGGCAAATGGCTAAGGCAAAATCGCCTTAAAAAATCGGGTAGGCAGAGTTAATTTCTTTTATCCCTCTTTGTGGACTATTAGGAGCTATCGACGGATGGAAGAGTGTTTAAACTTGTGCTATTTTTAAATTATTAGCAGTGACAGATCTGTTATGAATTATACAAAATGAGCCGTTACTGGCCATTCTCGCGGAGGAGCGATCGCCCCCAATGAATTCAGGAAACAGATTCACCGCCACACAGCACAAAATATCTGGATTCGCAAGCTGCGAGTCTTCGTTGGCCCGGAGATCACAAAGCTGCCTTAATTAACACAAATAAGGGCTTTGCAAGAAAATCCAAAAAATATTTCCTTGAGAAACAAGAATAAAAACTTGCTCGCTTATTGTAGCCCCGGTAACAACACGTATGCCTGAAGTTATAGTCCACAGCCAAGTCTACGGGACGATCTAAATCAATAGGGTGATGTGGCAGTGTCCGGGTGTTAAGAGGGGCGATCGAAGAGGAATGTTACCCGAGCGATCGCTTCCCAATCGGGGAGTCTAAAACCTAGGAAGGGAAGGAGTTGGAGACTATGCTGAACTTTTTGAGTTCCGGAGAGTAGCGTTAGCACTAAACTCTGCCGTATTGTGGAAATCGAGCCAAATTTGTAACAGTTCTTAACTATAAATAATTCTGCCAAAACTGCTAGCATAGTGACACTTTTGCTAGCAAAAACAGATAAAGTAAATAAAGTTGGCTAACTCTAGACGCCCCGATCCCCATCCTGGGGATGTTGAATCAATTTGATTCATACCAAGTGGTTTTAGAGTTACAATCGGAACCAAAGCATCGCTATTTAACTGAGTTCTTTACTTACTTTTACTTTCAGCTATGAACGTGGATTTTATCAAAGCCCAAGTCAGGTTGCTACAGGGTGCAAGTTCATCGGAGCGAGAAACCCTTATTAAAAACATCGGCGTCTGTGCTGGCGTGATCCGACCGGGAGAGTACGTGACTCCGCAACGGAAGCACGCTATCACTCTCTGGCTGCAAACTAATGCGGTTCGCCTCCGGCTTCCCCAACTTCCTCTGGACTTATCAGGCCAAAAGCCTTAACAGGGAAGTAATCAAGAGGTAGCGACAGAATCAAAGAAATTAGTCAATCTTGCCTAAAAGTGCTTTTTTATTGAGCTGTACAGGATCAATGAAACACGATTAAGATTGAAAAAATGTTTGTAGGGAAAGTTGGGCTCGAAAACACGCCTGTGGACAAGAAGCGGCTGACCGCCTTGGTAGAAGCAGGAAGTGAGCGTCAAACCTGCTCTAAAAGTAGATTTGACTAAGTTTCACAGAACGGATTATTGTGCACAACTATAACCTGGGTTATTTGCTTTTAGATTTGAGATTCACGATTTAGCTCGTATTGGATAAATAGGCTATTTGTGGATCGCCTGAAAAATTATCCTATTCAATAGGTATAACTAATTACAGGGGCAGTCATTGAACTGCCCTTACTTTTGAGCCCCGAGGGGGAAATGCTGCAAGTTACAATAAACGCATCTACTTGCAGATAGAGTTTAGGTAAACTCTCATGTAAGCTGCAGCGCCTCTATATTATCTGTTATGTTCGAGATGGGGAGAGGGGGAGAGGATTTGACGAGCTTTAAAAGGGAACTAATATCATCAAACAGAACTAATTATTACAATTCACTTGCTTTCTAATATATTTATTCCACAAAAATACTGTGAGCAAAAAACAAAAATTTCCTTATTTAGTTGGTTCCCGATGGACTTCACACCAAAAAACTTGGGGGTGGCGACACTTTCAAGTTGTCAACCGAAAAAACGAAGGTAAATGGGTATTTGCAGAAATGGTGGCGGCTTGCGATCCAAATGTGCGTTTTTGGCTGAACGCCGCACAGCTTAAAGACCGATCGCTCTGGCAAGCTGGATGGCAGTCTACGCAAGAATTAGAGCAATTAGAAACTGCAGACTAAAAGACAGGGCTGTGGGATAGAGTGAGCGGAACTTCCGCCACCTGCTCGCTATCGTTCCGATCCAAACCAATACGGAGTGAGACTTTCCCGGTTTTGAAAAATCTTTTACATAACTACAAGTCCTGGAAACCTTTATTTAGCAGCGTTTTTGCTTAAGTAAGTTGGTGGGAAAAATCATCAGTATGTAACAAAACATTAAGTACGGCGTTCCGAACTCAATTTAATGCGTTTTGTAGGGTAGTGTCCCTCTCGGCCAGGTAGCAGGTTTTTGATTCTCTCCCACTGGTCATCTCGTAGTGCATATCGACGCGTCATCTTTATCAAGAGTGTTTATTCTTTTTCATCAGTTCTGATTCCAGTTTACCTAATTGATGACACGCCCTAGTCAACAGTCAACACTCAACAATTATGCCGTTTTTCGACTGGCAGTCAACCGTCAGCAATCATGAGGAGTACAACCGGAACTGATATGAATTCTCGATCATCGCGCCTGAGATAAAAATAGAGCGATAAGTTAAATTGAGTACGGTCGATCGTGCCATATTTCCAGCGGTACTGGCCGCAACCTTCCCGCTACTTCTACACTCGGCCAATTCGGATCAAAAGTCAAATTTTCCAAGGTTCCATCGCTGTGAATTACAAATGTATCCTCAATTTTTGCTCCCGACAAACTAGGATTCCAAGCCACAGCCATATTTGCTACCAAAATATCTGAAGTAGCTGGATTAGCCACGATTTCGCGCGCCAAATATCCGGTAGTTCCGCCTTGATGGTGTTCCACAATTGCTTGAGGATATCCGTGCTCTTCGTAAGCAGTTTTAAGCGTATAATAAACCGCATTCAGCGTTACTCCCGGCCGACACAAATTTAGCGCCGATGCTTCAATTTCTCTGACTTGTCGGTGCAACTCTGAATGCTTTTCTCCAAGAAAATCGAAACAGACAAATCTGGTTAAATTTGCATACAAACCCCATCCCCTAGCGCAAAATACTAACATTGCTTGTCGTCCAATTTGTTCGGCGGTTGCTGTGGCGTGGCGGTACAGCGGCAAACGCCTTTCTCCAGCAACTAAGGTAAGTGCTGGATGCAAACCTCTCGCCCACAAAGCCTCTGCACCGGCTCCCGCTAACTGATATTCTGTCCATGTTGGTTTGGCTGCAGAAAGTACCTCTGTCATCGCTTCGCTGGCTAAACGCCCGACTCGCCGGTATCGCTCTAATTCGCTTGACATCATTGTCTGTTTGCAAGACTGTAAAGATCCGATTATTGGTGTTTCTTGGGCATTTGGCCGATCGCTCATGACGTTACCGCCACCAGTAATTTCTTTGACGAAAGCTTCGCGCTGTGCAACATCAGCCCAAGGATAGATGTACATTTGAAAGTTGGCTCGCAATTCCTCGTCCTGCAAGCGTTGAGCTTCGATTTCATCGGTGAGAACCCAAGCGTTTTCGGCAGTAATTAATATTTCTGCAACTCCGGTTTCTGCAGTTAGCAATACTGTATGGGAACCGCCGGCTGTGGCCCAGGCAAACCAGTCAGTGCCTCGCAAGCGAAGGGCGATCGCTTTTGTTTCGGTTAAGGCTTTACGGATGAATTCGAGTTTTATATCGACTTCTTGATTTAATGGGTTTATCATTAGCTTTCTTGCATATAAATTGTATTTTTTGGGCGGGCGGGACGCCCACCCCACAATAATTGCATCAAACTTTACTTGAAAATTTAGTAATTGCTCAACTAGGGGAAAAAAGGGAGCCATCAATAGAGAGAGCTTGTTGAATAGATTGATAAGCAGTTAAACCCTGACGCTTGCCAGTATTGA
>JARCMA010000011.1 GCA_030248405.1 Microcoleus sp. MP8IB2.171 | reverse complement strand
GCCTCCACCGCCGCATTCTCCGCAACCGCCGGGATGCGGTTGAAGATGTGATTTTCGATCGAGATGCTGTCCCCAAAACTGAGTACGATCTGAATGATGAACAGTGGTCGGAAATTCAAACCGTACTCGATAAGTGGCGCACAGTCGCTCCCAAGTCTAGCGAATATCAGAGAATTTTTCTGCTGTTTTTCCGCGCTTCTGGTACTTGGCTGAGTGTTTTAGAACGGGTTGTCAAAGCTCGCTTGCAGAAAAAATCGACTCCAGAACTCGATCGCGAATTCGGACAAAGCGACACCGCAATTTTGACCAGAACTGCGCTGTTTACCGAAGAAAGGGAAATGCTGGAAACCTTGCTCAACACCCTGGAAACGCCCCAGGAAGGACTCGATCGACCGACTTTGTTACGAATCGCCATTCTCCGATTTCTGGCAGCGGCTTTGAAGGTTCCGCGCGAGTATCACAGCAATCCTCGCGATTTGCTGTCGAGAATTCAACAGCAAATTAAACGGCCGATTCCGGGCGAGCGTTTCCCGAAAATTGTGATTTTTACCAGTTTTACTGCAACTTGTAAAGAGATTGCGGAAAATTTAGCTAAAATCTTTGGTAAAAAGGCGATCGCCAGCCATGACACGAGCAACTCGGCTGATGATGTTGAGGCTAGTCTCAAGCGGTTTAAGACTGAACCCCATTGTTTTATCTTAGTGTGCGATCGATCGGCGGAAGCAGGGGTAAATTTGCAATTGACAGATTGGTTAATTCATTTCGATTTGCCGTGGTTTCCCCATCAGTTAGAACAAAGACTCGGCAGAGTCGATCGCATTGGTAGCAAAATGGGAGTGCAATTTTGTTTGTTTGCAGGCCCGGATTTGCCAGAGAGTCCCCACGAAGCTTGGTTTCAAGTTTTAAAAGATGGGTTTGATATCTTCAACAAATCTATTGCCAGCCTTCAGTTTTATGCTGAGGAAAAACTTCTCAAACTTGAAGAAAAGTTGTTTGCTGAGGGAGGCAAGGGCTTATCCAGCGAAATTGAAGCGATTAAAACTGAAATCGAACAAGAGAAAATCAAAATTGATGAACAGTACGTTCTCGATGAAATTGATACTCTTGATGACAGCGCATCTCAGTATTTTGAATCTCTCGACAACTGCGACGCTAAGCATAAAGAAATGCAGCGGGCTACTGAGGGTTGGTTGTGTCAAGCTCTTCACTTCAAACAAATCGAACATCCTAGTATATCGGGGTTGCTGCGCTATCAACCTACTCAAAAAACTTTGATTCCGTCGAACGATTTGAGAACCAGATTGATTCCTTATTGCCAGCAATATGGTAGTTACAATCGCCGGATTGCTTATCAGAATGCTGATGTCGCTCTTTATCGAATTGGTGAGGGATTGATCGATGCACTTGGCTCTTATATTCGCTGGGACGATCGGGGTCAAGCTTTTGCCATGTGGCGGCATGATGAAAGCTGGGATGCGGAACCCGGGAAGGAGTGGTTCGGCTTTCAGTTTAATTATTCAATCCAGACTGATGTGCAGCCTGCCGAGCAAGTTTTGCAAGCACAAAATATCGAAAATTACAACTTGAAAGCTTTGCAGCGCCGCGCTGATGCTCTGTTTCTCCCAATTTTTGAAACTGTGTTTGTAGATGCTCGCAGCGCAGAAATGTCACTGGTGGAAGATGCGGAACTTCTGGGGATTTTGCAGCGGGCTTATAAGGGGAAAGGCGGAGCGAATCGGGATTACAATTTGTCAAAGAATCGCACCTCGCTGATTGACAGTTTTGTCGATCCGCTAGAATGGGATGATTTTTGTCAAAAGGGGCGGGTGGTATCGGAGGAATTGCTACGCGGGCGATCGGCTTTTGTGGAAATGTGCAATAGTTCCGCTGTCACTGCTGCAATCCAACTCGAAAACCGGGTGAATCAATTGCAATTGCGCTTGAATCGACTTTCTAAATCGGAACAACTTTTAGAATCGGTTTTGGGTGATGAAATCAGTACCGAAAGTGCGTTGAGTGAAGCGGTTTTAGCGGGAATTCGCCGCCCGCAGATGACTCTTGAGTCGGTGGGATTTATTGTGATTTCTGGGCGCGCGCCTGTGAAATCTGAGGAGGAGGGATAGTTTGGTTGGGAGGGCGATCGCTCTTTTGGGGGGCGGGCGCTCTTTTTGAACCGGAGATGCAGGCGGATAAACGGGGATGGACGCAGATGGATGGATGGGGGATCAGTCTTATGTAAACTGCGGAAGTGACAGCAATTTTTAGGTGATGGGACTGCAAAAATGGTAAGATAAAAGGAGTAGTAATGAGTAGCAGTGATTTAGTTAAAAGCTACGCTTCGGCCTGACATCAAAGCGGGTCGATCGCATGGGATTTGAACCGCACAGCCAAAATGAAGAAGTCTCCGATAAAAATTCTGCTAGTAGAGGACGATGGAGGGTTGAGTGCAACACTGGCTAAGGTGCTGGAAGCAAATCATTACGGGTTCGATCGGGCAAATGATGGACAAGTGGGCTTAGACTTGGCAGCAGCAATTGAGTATGACCTGATTTTGTTAGATGTGCAGGTTCCCAAACTAGATGGAATTAGTCTATGTCGGCAATTGCGATCGCAAGGCTACTGCCAACCGATCCTGTTAATGACTGCAAGGGATTCAGATGCGGAGGTGGTGGCTCTTTTCGATGCGGGAGCCGATGATTACATCAGCAAGCCTTTTACTACGGAAGTATTACTGGCAAAGATACGAACGTTATTGCGACGCAGTAAAGCACTTTCCCCAGGAGTTTCTACTCAGAATTCAGCGGCTAATACATTGACTTGGGGAGATCTTTGTTTAGATTTAGAGTCTGGTAGAGTGACATTTTGCGAACAAATAATTTCACTGACAGCGACAGAATATAATCTGCTGGCATTATTGCTGCGAAATCCCGATCGCATCTTTAGCCGCAGTGCCATTTTGGATCGTCTGTGGGGCTTTGATGACGCACCAACCGATCGCGCCATTATCACTCATATTAAGGATGTCAGAAAGAAACTGAAGGCCGGCGGCTTAACTGAAGAAATCATCGAAACAGTTTATGGCATGGGCTATCGACTGAAACCGTACCCCCAATCTGCGCCCTTTAACTTCAACAAGTTGGTTCCAAAGAGTAGCCAAAAACCTCAATCTCGCGGGGTAGATAAGTCCGAGAGCGACAAAGTGTTAGAGCGGTTTCGGAGAGGCTTCAACCAACAAATTTCTGTATTGGATCTGGCAAAAACTGCTCTATTAGCAGGAAATTTAGAAACAGAATTACAGCAAGCGGCAAAACATGAAGCTCATAAATTAGCCGGCACTCTGGGATCTTTTTGTTATCCCGAAGGCTCGAAATTGGCACGCTCTGCAGAGCATTTACTAATAAACGATCGCTCTTTCACTGCTGCGGAAATTACCCGCTTCTCGGAATTGGTGACAGATTTACAGCAGGAATTAGCCAAAACACCGATTACATCAACGGCTGTACCAGTTTCTACTATTTCAATTTTCAACTATCGGGTTTTGGTAGTTGATGATGATGCTGCATTAACGGAGCGATTGAAAGTAGAATCGGAAGCTTGGGGATTTCGGATGAAAATTGCGCCGAATATTACTGATGCCCGATCGCATCTTGCTTTGTCAATGCCCGATGTGATGTTACTAGATTTAAGCTTTGCAGAGACAGAGGAAGATGGATTGACGCTACTGCGAGAACTGACAGAGCGATCGCCTAACCTGCCTATAATTGTCTTTACCGGACGAGATAGTCTTGCCGATCGCTTGGCAGTATCGCGCTTAGGTGCTAAGCAATTTCTCCACAAACCTGCAACCACCGAGCAAATTTTTCGAGCGATCGCCCGTGTTCTACCCAGTCCCAAAACTTCAGAAGCCAAAGTCTTAATCGTAGATGATGACCCTGTGATGCTGATTAAATTATCAGCGTTACTGACTCCCTGGGGACTTGAGGTGACAAATCTCAAAGAACCACAGCAATTTTGGGAGGTGTTAATTAACACTAAACCCGATTTAGTAGTGCTGGATCTAGAAATGCCGATCGTCAGCGGCTTAGAATTGTGTCAGGTCGTCCGACAGGATATCCAATGGGAAAATTTACCGATTTTAGTGGTGACAGCCCATACCGCTCCAGAATCTCTGCAACAAGCCTTTGCAGCGGGAGCCGATGATTTTATTACCAAGCCGGTACTAGGGCCTGAATTAGTCACGCGGGTACTCAGCCGAATTAAGCGCACTCGTCCTTTAATTAAGCCTGGGAATACTTAAATAGAACTTACGCACGAGGGCTAAAAACCCGGTTTCTGACTCAATTTAAAAAATGTAATTAATTAAGTAGATTAATGATAGAACATACTGATCAAGATTATGGGAAATGGCAACAACAGCCACAGCCAATCCTGGCTAAAACAGCACTTTCTCTCTCCGCATCCCTCAAACTAGAAGATATTCTCAACACTACGGTAACTGACCTCAGAAACATTCTGCAGTGCGATCGCGTAATTATCTTCCAATTTGCTCCAGACTGGAGCGGAAAGGTGGTGGTAGAGTCCGTTGGTTCAGAATGGACAGCAATCTTATCCACTCAGATACATGATCCTTGCTTGGGTGAAAGCTATATCGAACCCTTCAAACAAGGCTTATTAGCCTCTAAATCAGATATTTATACTGCCAGAATTGATACTTTTCACCGGGACTTCCTGGCAAATTTTCAAGTTAGAGCTAACCTGGTTATTCCTATCCTTGAGGGAGAAGAACTTTGGGGATTATTGATTGCCCATCACTGTGCAGGACCTTACGAATGGCAATCCTCAGAAATTGATCTCATGCGACAGCTAGCAACTCAAGTTGGAATTGCCATTCAGCAAGCTGATTTATTTGATCTACTACAAACGGAACTGAGGGAGTGGCAACAAGCAGAAATTGCCCTACAACAACTCAATACTGAACTCGAACAACGAGTCATAGAACGGACTGCAGAACTCACTGAAGTCAACCATAGCTTGCAACAATATATCAATCAAGTTGAAGACCTCTATAATAGCGCTCCCTGTGGCTATCATTCCCTAGATGCAGCAGGAACCATAATTATGATTAATGATACGGAACTGAAGTGGTTAGGCTATACCCGCGATGAAATTGTGCATAAAAAGAATTATAGGGATTTAATGACATTTGAAAGTAAAAATAGTTTTGATCAAAACTTTCCCTTATTTAAAAAACAAGGAGGGCTAGAAAATTTAGAGTGTCAGATGTTGAATAAAAACGGAAAAATCATTTGGATAAACTTAAATGCTACAGCAATTTATGATGAAGCAGGTAACTTCATGATGAGCCGTTCTAGCGTATTTGATATCACCGATCGCAAACGTACTGAAGAAGCATTTAGCCAATATGAACGCATCGTATTCAATACAACAGATCCGATTATACTGATGAATAGCAACTATATTTATCAAATAGCCAATCAAGCTTATTTGACTTGGTGCAACAAATCTGAAAGCGAAGTTATCGGAAATTCTGTTAGAAATGTCCTGGATGCAGACGTATTCGATAACTCGATTAAACCTAGGTTAGACAGATGTTGGGGGGGCGAAAAAATTCAGTATGAAAACTGGTTTGACTCTCCCAATTTAGTCAGGCAATTTTTGAGCGTTACCTATACGCCTTTACGTGATATAGGCGAAAAGATTGTAGGGATAATCGTCATTCTGCGCGATCTGACTAAACTTAAACAAGCCGAACAAATGCTTGAGCTTCAGGCTGTTATTACCCGCAACATGGCGGAAGGCATTTGTTTAGTAAGAATCGAGAATGGAGTAATTGTCTATGCCAATCCTAAATTTGAGCAGATGTTTGGCTATGACTTTGGCGAACTCAACGGTCAGCACGTTTCGATTCTCAACTATGGCAGCGAATCGGCCAATCCTGAAGATGTAAATCAAGCCATTCGGTCTGCTGTTTTACAAAATAATGAATTTAGCTATCAAGTTCATAATGTCAAGAAAGATGGGACTCCATTTTGGTGTAGTGCCACTTGCTGTGTATTCAATCATTCCGAGTATGGCGATGTTCTGGTCGCAGTTCATCAAGATATCACAGTAGCGAAGCACCTCGAAGAAGTTCGACAAGAGGCGGAAGCAGCCTTACTACAGAAATCTAGAAAGGAAAATTTGCTCTGGACGATTACTCAAGGAATTCGCCAATCTTTGGATCTGAATGCCGTTCTAAATACTGCTGTTACTGAAATCAGGCAGACATTACAAACCGATCGCACTGCCATTTACCGATTTAATCTTGATTGGAGTGTTGATTTTGTCGTGGAGTCAGTTGGTGAGGGTTGGAGAAAACTGATAGGAAGCGATCTTCAAAAAAATTGTGCAGATACCTATCTGCAAGAAACTCACGGCGGTCGATTCCGAAATAATAAAAGTTTTGTGGTTAATAATATTTACTGCGCTGAACTTCAACCCTGTCATATCGAGCTAGTGGAACAATTACAAGCAAAAAGTTATGCATTTTTCCCGATATTTTTGAGAGAAAATCTCTGGGGTTTGTTAGCTATCTACCAAAATACGGCACCTCGTCAATGGCAATCGTGGGAAATAGAATTACTTGAACAGATTGCCAGCCAATTGTCGATCGCCATCCAGCAATCCAAACTCTACCGACAACTTCAGCTAGAACTGCAAGAACGTCAGCAAGCCGAAGCCACGATCCGAGAAGCCGAACGACGCTGGCGATCGCTCTTGGATAACGTGCAGTTGATTGTTGTCGGACTCGATCAATCGGGAAATGTTAATTATGTTAATCCTTTTTTCTTAAAACTCACAGGATATACTCACCCAGAAATTCTCGGAGAAAATTGGTTTGAAAACTTCTTAAGCCATTCTGATAAACAATCGATTCAAGTTGTTTTTTCGGAAGTTTTAGCCCATAACTATCATCCCTATTATCAAAATTTGATCTTAACCAAATCGGGTGAGGAACGGTTCATTGCGTGGAACAATACCATGCTGCAAGATTCAGAGGGAAACATCATTGGAACTATCAGCATTGGGGAAGATATTACCGATCGACAAAAGCTAGAACACATTAAAGATGAGTTCATTGGCATTGTCAGCCATGAACTTCGGACTCCTTTGGCAGGAATTCAAATGTCATTGGGACTAATAAAAAGTGGGGTTTATGATAAAAAACCCGAAAAATCGAGACGCATGATTGAAATTGCCTACCTCGATACCAATCGATTAGTGAACCTGGTTAATGATATTTTAGATTTGGAGCGCCTAGACTCCGGGCGGGCAATTGTCGAGAAAACCGTTTGCAAAGCTGCCGATTTGATGCAGCAAGCAGTAGATAGCTTGCAGGCGATCGCTACTCAACAGCAAATCTCATTAATCGTTAACCCCACAGATGCAGAAGTCTGGGCAACAGGAGATGCGATCGTCCAAACCTTAACAAATTTGCTCAGTAATGCGATTAAATTCTCACCTGCCGATTCCACAATTCATCTGAGTGCCCAAAACCAGACAGACTTTGTGCTGTTCCAAGTTAGCGATCGCGGACGAGGCATTCCAGCAGATAAACTAGAACTGATTTTTGGGCGATTTCAACAAGTCGATGCCTCCGACTCCCGTGAAAAAGGAGGCACCGGTTTAGGTTTAGCAATCTGTCGCAGTATAGTTGAGCGGCATGGCGGCAAAATCTGGGCGGAAAGTATCTTAGGTGAAGGCAGCACATTTTGCTTCACCCTACCCTTAGCCACCATTGAATAACGCTTAGATTAATCTTTAGCATCAATCCAAAATCCAAAATCTCCAATCCAAAATGCCATGACAGACAGACAAATTCTAGTTGTTGACGATGAAGAACACCTTCGGGAACTTGTGCAGGCTTGCTTAGAAGATTTAGGCGGATGGAAAACAGTGGGGGCTCGATCGGGAGAGGAATGTTTACAAATACTGCAAATAGCACAACCCAACGCTATTTTGCTGGATGTATCTATGCCGGGAATGGATGGGTTTGCTGTGTACGATCGCCTCCAATCTGATCCGATTACCCGATCGATTCCAGTGATTTTGCTGACAGCGAAAGTGTTGCCGAGCGATCGGGCTAAATTTGCCCTGATGGCCGTAGCTGGGGTAATTGCCAAGCCGATCGAACCCATCACCCTGACGGAAGAAGTAGCAGAGATTTTGGGATGGGATGATTGACACTCCCCGGCGTAAACGCACGGGGATTCTTTAATCTACGAGCCAATTTGCTGAGGCAGGATTTCTCCAGCCAAAGTAGAGAATAACTTTCACCATTTTTGTCAATTTTTGTAACAATAACGGAATCTTTACCAATTCCTTACCGTTGCTATTTAGTCTCCTGTTATGCAGCTAACAGTTCTTTGCATTAGGAGGAGACTCATTGAATGCTTTTCAGGCTTTGAATGATATAAATCAGGATCTCGCAGGTTCATTTTCCGGTTTGCCCACTGGTTGTCAGCAATCCACACTTTGGATTGCTCATACAGAGGAAACACCGATCGCAGGTATTAAAATTCAAGAAAAGGATGTGACACTTATCCTTAAAGTTCACATTTCTGACATTCATCTTGTCAAATTGAATCTCCCAATCACTCCAGAAACCGTTTTAATTCAAGGTCAACCTACCGAAGCTGCGGGAGTTGAAGGTTATTTCCTTCCTAGTAGATTTCAAAGTCTCATCCCGTTGCCCCACCGCGTACATCCTGAAACCTATGGGACTGAAATACACCCGGATGGTTTAACAATTCAGCTTGCCAAAGAGTTGAGAGTTCAGCCATCGCAAGTTCGGATTCAAGTCTCAACTGCAAATTTGAGCGATTGCTTAAAGATGTGTATTTCAGACCCAATTGGCAACCGAAAAATTGATTTCTAATCAACAAAAAAAATGAACGCTTTGCAAGTAGCTAATTATGATGGCAGTCTCCTGCCCGAAAACAAGATGATAGGGAAACAAATTCTCATCGTTGATGACCAAGAACACCTCCGCGAACTGATACAGTTGTGCCTGGAAGACCTCGCGGGATGGAACACCCTGGTGGCGGCATCAGGACAAGAATGTTTACAAATCCTACAAACAGAACGACCTAACGCTATTTTGCTGGATATATCAATGCCGGGAATGGATGGGTTTGCTGTGTACGATCGCCTCCAATCCGATCCGATTACTCGATCGATTCCAGTGATTCTTCTGACAGCAAGAGTTTTGTCAACCGATATGGCTGAATTTGCCAAAATGGGTGTTGCTGGGGTAATTCCCAAACCATTTGAAGTCACTACCCTGCCGGGAAAAGTGGCAGAGATATTGGGATGGAATGATTGACACTCCCCGGTATGGCAGACTCCGTATTCTTAAGACTTTACCAGAAAGAATTGGTTTAAAGCCTCTCCCTGATCGGGAGAAATTAAAAGAAGACTATTCATTACTCCAATCCTCTTCCTTCCAGGTAGAGGTCGCTATCCCAGGTCAACTGTCAACTGTCAACTGTCAACTGTCAACTGTCAACTGAAAATCTTAATATCCCTATTGGTAGGCTTCCAAAACTCACCCTGGGGGCGTGACCACCCCGCCAAAAACCCAGACAGGGCTACTATTTTACAGGCTTTTGTTCAAAAAAGAAATGAAGCATTTGCAAGTTATTGGTATGAGTACAAAAAGACTTTTATAAAAAAAGTTCGGCAAGCGGAAAACTCATCGGCTTTAGCCATGAGATGTAAGCGGCACTGGCGGTTTTAACCGCCGTGAATCTTTCTTAATTCTT
>JARCMA010000630.1 GCA_030248405.1 Microcoleus sp. MP8IB2.171 | reverse complement strand
GCCTTGACACCTACAAAAGCGTGTGTCATGATAGAGTTGAACAATAGGTCAACATAGGTGAAAACTATGGCACGGCACTTCAAGCAATCATCTCAGGTCAAAAGTTCCAGCAGCCAAACAGCCTCCAATACTCGCACCAAATTTACCCTCTACAATTTTGCCGGAAACGAAAAGGCATTCTATTTAGTCGATCGCATTAATCTCGAAAGAACACCAGGCGATATCCCGGAAAAATCAGTCGCCCACAGCATCATCATCATCGATCGTTCCGGCTCAATGTATTATGACTTAAAACCGCTGAAAGAAACCCTAATCAAGCTTTTGACCTTAGACGAATACAACAATTACCAGCTCATTGTCAGCCTAATTTCATACGCTGACAATGGAGACGTAATTTGTCACTTCCAGCGAATTCCGATTCAAGAAGTGATGAAGTTTGACTCTGAATACATCAAAGAAATTAAAAAAATCCACACCGCTGGCTGTACCTGCATCTCGCAGTCGATGCAGCTTGCTAAATCTCTGGTGAAAGCAGGAGAAGTGACAGCGATCAATTTGCACACTGACGGCTATGCAAATGACCCAAGTGCCAATTCAGAAGCTGCAACACTAGGGAAAATTTGCGAAGAACTAAAAGACATGGATGTGTTTGCCAACACGATATCCTATGCCTCTGCTGACTTCAAACTTCTCTCGAAAATCGCCAACACCTTATCGGGAAATTGCATCCGCGCTGGCGAAGTCAAAATGGTTTATGATGCTCTTTATGACAGCACAAAACTGTTAGGTGGTTCCGTGGCGCCGCCGCTGGAAGAACCGTTAATTAAGGAATACGATTATCAAGTTTTTGTTTCCAAAACGGGCAAAAAAATCAACGGTTCATCGAGTACGCTGAAAATTTGCGGGCTGAAAGCAGACGATGCAGGACTGTTTTACAAATATCAGCAAGTCACCCAAGCTGAATATGACAAACTAGAAGTTCCGGTTGCTCAAATTGATGAGTCGGTGTTTGCTTTTGCGAAAGCTAACCTCGCTGATGGTAATTTAAATACGGCGAAGTATGCGCTGGCGAGCACCTTCGATGCTACTTTGACGGAAAAACACGCTAAAGCTTTGACAAATGCCCAAATAGCGGGGTTTACGGAGGATTTGGAACAGGCTGTGTTTGCGCCTGATGTGTTGCAAAATCATGTAATTGGCGATCGGGTAAAAGTCAGCGATAAAATTTCCCTGCTGGAGTTAATCAAGATATTGGAGGAAAACAGCAACAGCATCATCATCAACTTGAAACACTTGCAAGAAAATTATCAGCGAAAAGGTTTGAAGCGAATTGAAGGAAAGCGAGACGAAAACGGCAACCTTGTCAAGCCTTGGCTGAAAACAGAATTTTTAGATGGCGGCGAATACGTGCAAATGGGTTCATTTGCAATCAATCAAAATACCGCTACCATCAATATGCTGATTGCCAGAAAAGTTAAGCTTGTAAAAGTTGAGGATGGAAGTTCAATAACTGAAGTTGCTGGAATTCTGGTAACAGACCTCAATACTTTCAACAACTATACCATTGTCAGCGACGGCGAAGTTAATATCAAGTCGCTGCGAACCAAAATCAGCAGCAAAGCAGTTTTTGATTTGCTCAAAAAATGCGGTGTCCTTGAAAAAGAGGGTTCGCCTGCGGGAGATTTTGACTTCCATTCAGAGTATGATATTAACTTAGATAATTTACCGCTAGTGCCTTTTGACGGACGTTACAGCAGCCTTGACGGAGTGTTTGAGGAACTCGCAAACATTAAAATTATCTCCAGCATCCTCTCGGCTCATTTGAAGGAAGAATCCGAGGCTTACACGGCCCAACAATTGGAAGAGTTGAAGCAGCACTATCTGTCGAAAAGCCTGTACATCAACTTTCCGACGACGACGGAGTACACAGAGTTGAAAAGTGCGATCGCCAATGGTACAGTAGATTCGCGAGTCAGCTACAAAATCGACATCGGCAGCAAAAACATCCTCAACTTCGGCAAATTGCATTCAGCCAACAAATTTCTCGATCGCCTTTATGAAGTTTACCACAAAAACACCGGCGAAAAGCTAGCAAAACCCACCTTCGACATCACCTTAGACGAGCCAGTCATCTTCGCCCACAAAACAGTTTCAGCCCGCACCAAAATCACCAAAGTTGACGATTTAATGAAACTGATTTTCGATGAGTTTCTGGGGTTAGAGAATAACGGAATTGTTGCTACTACCTTAGCCAAAGTGGGTGCAGATAGTTTGCTACGGCTTTTGCAAGCGAAATGGCAGGAAGAAGATGTTAAGCGAGAGGAGTTTGTAGCCGCTTTAGCTAATGCGAATCAGCGGCTGGAAACCTACGCCGAAAAAGTGTACAGCGAAAAAGTTTCGCCGTTGGTTTTTTATATAGGTTCGACTGGACTTATCCCGGATGAAATGGAAGCAAAAGCCGCGAATGCTGAGGAAATTAATTCTAAATACGGCAACTTGCAATTTTCTAAAGATGAGCAAGAGGGGATGTTTTTTGAAGTCGGCGACTGCATTATCAGTGTGTATGCTAAGAATGAGTATTTCACGGTAGGAAAGTAGGAATTAGGGTGGGCAAATGCCCACCTTGGTTAAATATGGGTGATTGAAATGAAATGCAAAGGCGTAGTCGATGGTAACAAATAAAGACTAAACTCTTTAGACTGTCCTAATTATCCCAATGTTTGTCATTAAGTTGTCTCAAAATAAATTATGTTGGGAAGTTTCTCTGAAAGCAGCGAACCTATGATTATCCTCGATCGCGAGGGACGAGAGTATCGGCTGAAATTAGCCGTGGACGAAGACCAATATTTTATTGCCAAGCTCCTGTACCGTAACAGGGAAGTTGGTATAATTAATTGCGTTTTTGATCCGCCAGGTGAATTGGTGATAGGCGATCTCTTGATTCGCAATGATATAATTCACACTCCACCGCACTTATTGGCATTTCTTCCGAGGTGGCTAGTCAAGCGCAAGCCAATCGATTATCGTCAAAAAGGGTTGGGAACTCACCTGTTACAGTTTGCAATAGCGATAGCTCGTCAACGGGGATGTAGGCGGATCTACGGTTCTTTAACTCAAGAAGACATCAACAATAATCCCAACCTTGTCAAATGGTACAATAAGCATGGATTTCAGATACTTCCACCTTCAGCGGAGAACATCGACACCGCAGTTTTCGGAATTTCTATGGATTTAGAAGGGAAATCAAGTTAATTACGTCAAGTGGAGGAGCGATCGCCATGCTACAAATATAGCGATCGCACTTCAGAGGTGTTGTCACCCCGGAACTCGTCATAACTGACCTTTAACCACCAGATAAATCGAGCCTGGTAGCCAGAAGCCGAGAGTGATCGGAAATTGAGAAAAGTTACCTCTATGAGCGCCGTCTATAAGATTAAACACGCAACCCGCTATACCGATCGCTCCCAAAACTCGTAAGGTTATAGGACGAGAGTTGGGAAAGAAACAGATACCGACAATCACACCAAGCACTCCCACAAGAACAACACATCCTTCAATAAATTTAGGGCGCTGATCGGGAGGTAAGACAGCAAATCTGTCTGGTATCAACATGAAGAAGGAAATCCCTGCCAAGATGGTGAGGATACCGAGGATATTCCAAGTTGTTTTACTCATACTTTCAGCGTATACTCACTTGTACCAAAGTGATATTTTATTACTTAAAACGGAATTTCCTCATCTTCATCTTCCACAGTCTTAGCCGTCATCCGCCAACTGGTAATATACTCGATTTGCACATCAATTTTATTAATTGCTTCCCCTAACTGCCTTTGAATGTATTGAGTCAGCGTCACCATAAAATCTAACTCAACTCCCGCAGATTGCACAAGTTGAGCCAAGCTAGCAAAATCCGCCTTCAAAATCGAGGAACTCGATAACTTAAAATGCGGAGTATTTCCCTTATTCTGCACTAACATTGCTTTTTTAATTCGTTCTTTCAGATGCTCAACTTCTGAATCCAGCAACTTCCATTCAGGCAAAATTTCTTGATACCTTTCTCCCAGAAGTGTTAAATCCTCACTCTCCGGTTGCGGCACAATTTTCTTAGTAGTTGATTGACGCCGCTGCTTGATAATAGAATTCAACCGCCAACTAGCAATATCTTCAACTTCCAAAGATGGATGAGCGATGACTTCCCCTAACTGTTTTTGAATTTCTTTTGTCAGCGTCACCGGAAAATTTAACTCAATTCCCTCAGTTTGCGTCAGTCTCGCCAGCGTGAGAAAATCAACTTTCATCGTTATCGAACTGGAAAGCTGAAAACAAGAACTATCTTTGAGCTTTTGCGCCATCATCGCTGCTTTAAATCGTTCTTTAACTTCAGCAATTTCTGAATCTAGCGGCTTCCATTGAGATTCTATTTCCTGATATTTTTCCCCCAATGCTATCAAGTTTTCCGTTACAGGTTCGGGATAACATTGGGCAATAATTTCTAGCAGGCGCTGATGAACTTGAGCTAAATAAACCGCGTCCATCTTGGCATATTCTAGCTGCTTTTTGGTGAGGGGACGCTTTGCCCAATCTCCACCCTGTTCTGTTTTATCTACATAAGCAATGCCGCAAAGTGTTTCGATTAATGTTTTGAGCTGTCGGTTGGGTAATGGCAGAATGTAAGCTGGAATCTGTCTCGACATTTTTAATGTGCAAGTGACATTTTGAGCGTCGTCATTGCCCAGAAATCTGATATCATAGCTGGAATTGTGCAATACTTTTTCAATATTTGGATTTACCATAATTTGGCTGATGAAATCTTTTGCCAATTCAGGTTTATCTAATACATCTAGTAAAAAGGTGGCATCTCCCGTCGCATCGGTGGAGTCTGCTAACACTTGAATTAGAGATAATCTGGGATTAGATTTATAGTCTGCTATTTCTGTGTCAACCCACAGGATTTTAGCTTGTGAAAATTTAGCGATGAGTGATTTGATGTCGTTCGGTGCTGTTAAATAAGGCATTTTTACAGACTTTTGCTATTAACTTTGCGTTTATATCATGCTATAGCAATTATCGTGTCAATTGTCAATGATTCCAGCGCCGGATACACGCAGACTTCAGAAACTCGGTTTCTTGAGTGATTTCTCATAGCATTTTTCAAAACTTATGCAACAGTAGTCGTAGGGTGCGTCACCATTAAAAATCCCTAGATTCTATCGAAAATCTAATGGCGACGCACCTTAGATCATTTATTCAAAAGCTTGCTACAACAAAAATGTTGCGTTTGTTTCCTTAGCCACGGATGGAATAGGTGCGTCGCTATTAGATTTTCGCTCTTTCTTGAGGATTATCGATGGCGACGCACCCTACGGCTAATTTCTATGTAGCAATATTTTTCATAATTGGTATTACTAAACACAAAAATTGTAGAAACCGGGTTTCTCGACTCCAGTTTTAAAACAGTAAGTAAGGTGCACCGAAGCGCACCCTACAAACTATTAACCTGTTACTCTTCTGCCGCTTCCTCAGATTCCGATTCTTCGATCGACTCTTCACCCGCAGGCGGCACCAAAGCCACAGCTACGATCGAATCATCCTCATCCAACCGCTGCACCCGCACGCCCGTTGCAGTGCGCGATTGCCTAGAAATTGCACTTACAGCCTGACGGATAATAATACCTCGGTTGGTAATAATCATCAACTCATCGCTGTCGTTGACAATTCGCAGCGCTGCTACCTGATCCTTGCCCTTTTTAGACTTGAATTTAGTAGCCGTCAATCCCTTACCTGCGCGTCTTTGCAGGCGGAATTGAGAAACTGGAACCCGCTTGCCGTAGCCGTTGGTTGTGATTACCAACACGGAAGGAACTTCGCTGCTAACTGCGATAATTTCTTCGGCTGGTAGTTCTAATTCTTCCTCTTCCAATTCTGCATCTTCAGTTTCCAATTCAGCTATTTCGTCGGCTCCCTCAAATTCCGAATCTTCAGTTTCTAACAAAGCAATTTCTGCTCCCTCAAATTCCGAGTCTTCAGTTTCTAACAAAGCAATTTCTGCTCCCTCAAATTCCGAATCTTCAGTTTCCAGAGCGGCAATTTCGGCAACAATTGAACTCGGCAGAATGTCCATGCTGATCAACTCATCGCCCGATCGCAATTTCATTGATTTTACACCCCGCGTCGCGCGGCCAACAGGGCGCAACTGTTCGTGATTGGTGCGGAAATGAATCGCCATACCTTGGCGTGTACCGATGATGATGCTGTCACCAACTTTTGCTCTCCGTACCCAGCGCAATTGGTCGCCTTCTTCCAGAGAAATCGCGATTAAGCCATTAGTGCGGATGTTACCAAAAGCAGAAAGTGCGGTTTTCTTGATGTAACCGCCGCGAGTTAGCATCACCAAGTATTCTTCACTGGTAAATTCTGTCACTGACACCATAGAAGTGATTTTTTCTTCTATAGGAATCGGCAACAGTTGCACCACGGGAGTACCGCGCGCTGTCCGCGAACAGATGGGGATTTGATAAGCTTTGACAGAGTAAACTACGCCCCTGTCACTGAAGAACAAAACGCTGTCATGATCGCAGCAAGAAAGGAAATGTTCGACTCCATCATCTTCCTTCATTTTCGCGCCTGCTTTGCCGCGAGTAGCGCGACTTTGGGCCTCGAAAGTGCTGACCGGCATCCGCTTGATGTAACCTTGCTCTGTGATCAGAATAATTGCTTGTTCGTTGGCAATTAAATCTCTTTCATCTATCTCTCCTTCGGCGTGTTCGATGACGCTGCGTCTAGGAGTTGCGATTTTATTTTTGATTTCGACAGCTTCAAATTCGGCGATTTCTAAGATGCGTTCCCGGCGCGCTAAGATATCTTCCAAATCGGCGATTTTTATTCGCAGTTCTTCGTGTTCTTGCTGGATTTTCTGCGCTTCTAATGCTGTCAAACGCCGAAGCTGCATTTGCAGAATTGCGTCTGATTGCTGTTCGGAAAGACCGTAATTATCGATCAGTTCCTGTTTCGCTGCTGCGGAGTCGGCAGCGGCACGAATTAGGTGAATAATTCCGTCTAAGTTGTCTAGGGCAATTAACAAGCCTTGCAGGAGATGGTCGCGTTCTTCTGCTTTGCGGAGTTCGTATTGAGTCCGGCGAGTAATTGTCTCAATGCGGAAGTCTAGGAAGACATTGAGGAATTGGGAGAGCGTAAGTAGTTGGGGTTCCCCGTTTACTAGCGCTAACATATTGGCTCCAAAGTTGGCTTGGAGGGGTGTTTGTTTATAGAGGTTGTTGAGGACGACGCGGGGATAAGCGTCGCGCTTGAGTTCGATCACGATTCGCATTCCGTCTCTGTCGCTTTCGTCGCGAATGTCGGAAATTCCATCTAATCTTTTGTCGTTGACAAGTTCGGCAATTTTCTCAATTAGCGCTGCCTTGTTTGTTTGGTAAGGCAATTCGGTGATAATAATTGCTTCTTTGTCGGGGCGGCCGGGATGTTCGATGGTTTCAATGCCGGCGACTCCGCGCATTGTAATCGAACCGCGCCCGGTGGTGTAAGCATCGCGAATGCCGCCTCTCCCCAGAATTTGCCCTCCGGTGGGAAAGTCCGGGCCGGGGATGTACTGCATCAATTCCAGGTCGGTCATTGCTGGATTGTGGATTAGCGCTACCAAACCGTCAATTATTTCGCCCAAATTGTGCGGTGGAATGTTGGTTGCCATTCCTACAGCAATCCCGGAGGAACCGTTGAGCAAAATTTGGGGAATGCGTGCCGGGAGTACGAGGGGTTCTTGCTGGGAACCGTCGAAGTTGTCGCCGAAATCTACTGTTTCGGAGTCGATGTCGCGCAGCATGGAGTCGCTAGTCAAAGCTGTGAGGCGACATTCGGTGTACCGCATGGCAGCGGGCGGGTCGTTGTCAACGGAGCCGAAGTTGCCGTGGCCGTTGATCAGGCGTTCCCGCATGGAGAAATCCTGAGCCATCCGCACCAGCGCATCGTAAACCGCTGTATCTCCGTGCGGGTGATATTTACCCAGCACCTCCCCGACGACGCGGGCGCATTTGCGGAATGGTCGATCGGGAGTCAAGCCCAATTCGTTCATGGCGTAGAGAATGCGT
>JARCMA010000629.1 GCA_030248405.1 Microcoleus sp. MP8IB2.171 | reverse complement strand
TTGCCGAACTTCCTGCTTCCCTGTATCAGTTAAATCCGTTAAATCCCGTACATTGCTCGTTGCCGCACTGCCTTCTTCCATCAACATTTCTTGCCAAAGACGCAATTGTCGGCAAGCTTCCCGCAGCACCCAGGCTCCCAGAGGCACGATCAAGCCGGTTTCCTCAGCGACAGGAATAAAAGTAGAAGGCGGCACTAGACCCCGAACCGGGTGCTGCCAGCGCACCAAAGCCTCAAAACCCTCGATCGCACCGCTGGCGATCGAAACAATCGGTTGGTAGTGCACAATAAAGTGCGAAGATTCATCCTTGCTCGCGCCTAATTCCTGCTTGCCAAAAATCGCCAACCGCAGGTCAGTTTCTAACCGCAACAGCGACATAGTTTGGTCGTGCATCGCCAAATTAAACACCTCGTGGCGGGCCTTGCCCAAAGCTTTAGCGCGGTACATAGCAATGTCAGCATCGCGCAGGAATTCTTCCGGGTGAGCGTACAGATTCGATTCGCCTCTTGCGTCGGCTGCTGCGACTTCGCCTTGACTGAAAACAATGCCAATGCTAGCGGTGGTAAATACTTCGTGCCCTTCGATATTAAAGGGCACAGTAAGTTCTGTTTGTATCCTGTTAGCTGCGAGGGTGGCGTCGCTTAGGCTCTGAATGTGGTCTAGCAGGATGGTGAATTCGTCTCCCCCCAACCTGGCCACGGTATCAGAAGCCCGCACGCAGGTTAGCAACCGATCCGCGAGGGCGACTAGCAGCTTGTCTCCTAGAATGTGTCCTAAGGAATCATTAACTACTTTGAAGCGGTCTAAATCTAGGAAAAGTAAACCAAATTTGTAATCGGGGGAGTGATTTGCTCGGCGGATGGCTTGTCCTAGCCTGTCGATGAACAAAAGGCGGTTGGGCAAACCCGTCAGCGCGTCGTGAAAAGCGCCGTGCAGCAGTTGCCGTTCTACTCGCTTGCGCTCGGTGATATCTCTGATAATAATCTGGGCGGCGGCTGAGCCTTGATAAGTAGCGGGGATGCCGACAACTTCAACGTCGATTATTTGTCCGTCGAGCCGCATCAGTTTTTGTTCGGCAAGCTCTATAGGCTTATTTTCTTGCTCGACTTGCCTCATGCGCTCTTTGGCTGTTTCCACAAAGTTTGGATGGACAAAATGCAATATCGGAAAGCCGATTAGCTCTGCCGGAGAGTTCGCGCCGAGGAGTTTAGCGCCTGCTGCATTGATGTAGGCGATTTTCCCTTGACTGTGAACCGCGATCGCTTCGGGAGATAGTTCTACTAAACGGCGATAGCGTTCTTCACTTTCTTGGAGAGATACTATCAACTCGCAGCGCTCTTTTTCGGCTTGCTGGCGTTCGACTTCCATTTGGTGAACCGCCAGAAATTTACCGATGCTTTGAGCCATCAATTCTATGATTTCTATTTCCTGGTACTCAAAATCTTTTTTCTTGATTTCTCGCGAACTAAAACTCAACGTACCGTAAGTTTTATTGTTAACAAATATCGGCGTTCCGATGTAAGATTCCGACTGGCATTTTAGATAAGCTGGATGTTCGCGCATCTCAATTTCTGCTCCCATATGAGAACACGCAACTGTTTTCTGAAGTTTGATCACCTGAGCGCCGTAAGTATCGCTGAGGTTCAATTCTAGGCCTCGCACGAAGTATCCTAAATCTGTTTTTACTGCCCGCACAATAAAAGTTTCATTCTCAACTTCAGCCATGATGCCAATAGAAAGTCCAAACATCAAACAGCCTGCTGTTAGATAATCGTCAACCAGTTCTTCAAAGTTTTGATAATGATAAGTTGTAATCCGGTGCAAGTGTTTGAGATTAGCGCTAAAAGCTGCTAAAGCTTGAGAATTTAAAAATAATTCTTCTTCCGAGCGCTGGCGGTCGGTAATGTCTGTTTGTACTCCAATAAAGTGAGTTAAGTGTCGCCGCGAGTTGTGCACCGGAGCGATCGACAGTTCGTGCCAAAAAGGCGTGCCGTCTTTCCGAAAGTTACGCAGGATAGCTTGGGATTCTCTGCCTTCTTCAATTGCCGTTCGCAATTGTTTAGCAGCGGCGGTGTCCCTGTCGGTGCCCTGCAAAAATCGGCCATTTCTCCCAATTAATTCGTCTCTGCTATAACCCGTGATCCGCTCAAAACTGGGATTGACATAAATAATCGGATTATCTGCAACCGTCGCGTCGGTGATTGCGATGCCGTTGCTGCAACTTTCGATCGCCCGTTCCATCATTTGCAAGCGCTCTTGCGATTGAGTGCGATCGATCGCCGCGGCTAACACGTTGGCGATCGCTTCTACAAAATAAACGTCATCTTGACTGAAAACTCGCCTTTGGTTGGTATGAACCCCCAAAATGCCCCAGGCCGGCGAGGAGGAACTGTTCGTTGGTTCTGCTTGTCCCCAGTTGCTCCCCAATCCTCGATTGCCGGGAATAATTACAGTAACGCCACTGACAGCCCGGTGGTTATGCAGTAGCGGCAACTCGCTAAAGCGCGTTTCCACCCGCAAATCTTCGACGATTGTCGGTTCGCCCACTAGCAATGTGTAACCTGCTTGCGATCGGGCAGAAGCGGCAACAGTAGCGCTGCCGACGAGGCCCGGCTGCCAGCCAACCCCCGCTCGCAACAGAAAAGCATGACCCGAGGGCAACAGTTCTAACAACTGGCAATAATCAACGTCCAGGGTTTGAGCAATTAAAACCGCAGCTTTGTCCATCAGTGCAGACAAATCTGTTTCGGCCAGGGCCTGCTGCCCCAAGTAAGCGACGGCCGCTTGCTGGCGGGCGCGCAAGTGGATTGAGGCGAGCAATTCCTGCTCCTTAGCGACGGCTCGTTTCCGATCGCTAATGTCACAGAACACCGACAGAACAGCTTTCCCCGACACCAATGTCAGATACCGCATCGATACAGTTGCCCAAAACAGCGTCCCGTCAGCTTTTTTAAGCCGGACTTCTGTCTCGCGGACCTGTCCGTTGCAGGCGAGATCCTCCAGCATTTCCTGGCGCTCTGCGGGCTGGTTGTAGAGGATGGAGACTTTTTGGTGGTCGATGGACTGGAAGGCTTTAAGCCCGAAAGCCTGACGGCATAAATCGTTGCTATAAAGAATTGTGCCATCAGGGAAACTGCTGACGATCATGGGCATCGGCATTGAATTGGCGATCGTCGTCAGCAGTAATTCTTTGGTTCCTTGCAGTTCTTCGTACAAGTCTGGCTTGGATGCACAGCCCTGATAGTCTTCAGAGTTTTCAGGGATAAAACTTTCCATTGTTTAATCGATCCATTAGCAGGACAACTTTTTTAAACTTGTGGTAAATGACGATTTCAAATGCAGAGGACGAGCGATAGTAGCCCATAACACATTAATCTTAACCACAACAATGCAACTGAAGGCCTCTACACTGCTCGGCTGGAGTTTGATATCCTGCAATCTCGGTGGAGAGAACATCTCTCTTTGGTATGACAATCTACTGTTTTTAAAATTGCGTTAAGTTTTGATAAGAGCGAGGTACTTTACCCAATGTGCAGCGGAAGCTCCTAATCTAAAAAGTAAAGTCACCTACAAACAACCACCGAATACTATCCGAGGAGAGAGGAGAAATGCTTGAATCTTACCGCCGTACCGCTGCCGATCGCGCCGCCTTGGGAATTCCACCGCTGCCGCTAGACGCCCAGCAAACCTCAGAACTTTGCGAGTTGCTGAAAAATCCGCCACCGGGAGAAGAAGAAGCCTTAATCGAATTATTGCGCGATCGCGTGCCACCTGGAGTAGACCAAGCAGCCTACGTCAAAGCTGGTTTTTTAACCGGCATTGCTAAAGGCGAAATCCACAGCCCCCTAATTGCTCCCAAATGGGCAGTTTATCTGCTAGGGACAATGATGGGCGGTTACAACGTCCAATCTTTAATCGATTTGCTCAATCCCACTGCCGAAATCGCGATTCCCGCCACCGCAGCCCGCGCCTTGAGCAAAACCCTATTAGTATTTGACGCCTTCCACGACATTCTCGCCCTGTCGGATACCAATCCCTACGCCAAGCAGGTAGTCGATTCTTGGGCTGATGCCGAGTGGTTTACCAGCCGCCCTGAACTAGCCCAAGCCATTACCGTTACAGTCTTCAAAGTTCCCGGAGAAACTAATACCGATGACTTGTCGCCGGCACCTCATGCTACCACGCGGCCAGACATTCCCTTGCACGCTTTGGTGATGCTCGAAAGCAAGATGCCCGGAGCTCTGGAAACGATCGCCCAATTAAAGCAAAAAGGCCATCCCGTAGCCTACGTCGGCGATGTTGTCGGCACCGGTTCCTCGCGCAAATCAGCGATTAACTCAGTGCTGTGGCACATCGGTAACGATATTCCCTTTGTACCCAACAAGCGCAACGGCGGATATATTTTGGGAAGTGCGATCGCCCCGATTTTCTTCAATACCGCTGAAGATTCCGGCGCATTGCCGATCGAATGCGATGTCAGCAAAATGGAAACCGGCATGGTAATCACCATCCATCCCTACAAAGGCGAAATCACCAACGAAGCCGGAGAAATCATCTCCACCTTCACCCTCAAACCCGACACAATCCTCGACGAAGTGCGGGCTGGCGGCCGAATTCCGCTATTAATTGGACGCACTTTAACCGACAAAATTCGCGAAGCTTTAGGAGTAGGAATTAGCCCGATTTTTACCCGCCCAACAATTCCCGCCGACACAGGTAAAGGCTTCACCTTAGCCCAAAAAATGGTAGGGAAAGCCTGCGGTTTAGCAGGCGTGCGTCCCGGTACATCTTGCGAACCATTAATGACCACAGTCGGTTCCCAAGACACCACAGGCCCGATGACTCGCGACGAATTAAAAGAACTGGCTTGTTTAGGATTTAGCGCCGATTTGGTGATTCAAAGTTTCTGCCATACCGCCGCCTATCCAAAACCAATTGATGTCAAAACTCACCACGAATTGCCCGATTTCATGTCACAACGGGCGGGCATAGCTTTGCGTCCTGGAGATGGCATTATTCACTCTTGGCTAAACCGGATGTTATTGCCGGATACAGTAGGAACCGGCGGCGATTCACACACACGTTTCCCGTTAGGAATTTCTTTTCCTGCGGGTTCTGGATTGGTGGCATTTGCTGCTGCCTTGGGCGTGATGCCTTTGGATATGCCGGAATCAGTCTTAGTCAGATTTAAAGGTGAATTGCAGCCGGGAGTAACGCTCAGAGATGTTGTGAATGCAATTCCCTACGTGGCGATTCAAAGAGGTTTGCTGACAGTCTCGAAACAGAACAAGAAAAACGTCTTTTCTGGGCGGATTATGGAGATTGAAGGTTTGCCCGATTTAAAGGTCGAGCAGGCGTTTGAATTGACTGATGCCTCGGCGGAGCGTTCTTGCGCCGGATGCACGATTAAATTGAGCGTGGAGACTGTTTCCGAGTACATTCGTTCCAATGTCGCGCTGCTAAAAAACATGGTAGCGCGGGGCTATGAAGATGCGCGGACGATGATGCGCCGGGTAGCGAAAATGGAGGAATGGTTGGCTAATCCGGTGCTGCTGGAGGCGGATGCTGATGCGGAGTATGTGGAAATCATCGAAATCGATCTCAACGAGATTACTGAACCGATTGTGGCTGCACCGAATGACCCGGATAATGTGAAGCTGTTGAGTGCGGTTGCGGGCGATCGGGTTGACGAAGTATTTGTCGGTTCTTGCATGACAAATATCGGCCACTACCGCGCCACTGCAAAAGTATTAGAAGGTGCAGGGGAAGTAAAAACTCGCCTGTGGATTTGTCCGCCAACTCGGATGGACGAACAGCAACTAAAAGAAGAAGGTTATTACAGCATTTTTGGAGCCGCTGGAGCACGTACAGAAATGCCGGGATGCAGTCTTTGTATGGGCAATCAAGCGCGGGTAAAAGATGCTACAACGGTGTTTTCAACTTCGACTCGCAACTTCAACAACCGGATGGGCAAAGATGCACAAGTTTATCTCGGTTCGGCAGAATTAGCAGCAGTTTGTTCGCTGTTGGGTCGCATTCCCACAGTCGAAGAATACATGGAGATTGTGTCGAAGAGAATCGATCCTTTTGCGGGTGATTTGTATCGCTATTTGAATTTCGATCAAATTGCGGGTTTTGAGGATGAAGGGCGAGTGATTGCTTTGGAAGATATGCCGCGAATTGAGGATCTTTTGGGGATTCCTGAAGGTGTGTTGAGTAAGTAGTTTCCTCGAAATTCAGTGAGATGGTTATTTTGAACCGCAGATGAACGCAGATGTACGCAGATGAATTTTATCTGCGTTCATCTGTGTACATCCGCTGACATCTGCGGTTCAAAAAAATCCCATAATTTGAATGAATAATCGCCAGCTTTTTGTTTACAATATAAGTAGACCTGGGTGCGATCGCAAATCTCTAATTCTCATCCAGGATATCGACCTGCGAATTCCTATAAATCCGATTGAGGATAAAAAAATTATGTCTGAACAAGCTTTAATCAGTGAAAGTCCAGCAACAGCAACTTCAGCGCCAGAAACTCGCATTGGCAATGAAATGGTACAGTTTCTCAGTGTAATTCAGCAAACTCCGAGAGAATATTGGCCTAATTTGCTGAAAATGATGCGGTTATTTCTGGAAACTGTGACAGTTAAACCAGGATTGTCGGAACCCGCCGAGACACCTGAAAATGTAGATTTTACTAAACTGTCGAAGGAGGAAAGGATCAAAAGAAATCAACCTGCGATCGAATTATTGCGATCGTGGCGAGAGGATGATGATGATGAACAAGAACAAAAAGAAACTGCGGAATATCTTGAACAAGTGATAAATGAAGATCGGATGTCTAATCGACCATTGTTTCCATGAGCAGAATAATTGTTTTGGATTCCGGCCCATTAGGAATGGTGACAAATCCTCAAGCCAAACCTCCTTATTTGGAATGCCAACTTTGGCTAGCATCGTTACTAGATAATGGCGCAATGGTAATCCTCTCTGAAATTGCTGACTATGAGGTGCGGCGCGAGTTAATTAGAGCCGGAAAAGAGAACGGTCTTAAAAAGCTTGACAAATTTAAAAATGTCCTGCTATACCGTCCTTTGACTACGGAGGTAATGCTTCTAGCGGCTCAGTTGTGGGCGGATGCACGAAAGAGAGGAAGGCCGACGGCAGAACCCAATGCACTTGACGGAGATGCGATTCTGGCGGCTCAAGCAATATTGGAAGCAAATCCAGGAAATGAGGTGGTGATTGCTACAACAAATGTGGGGCATTTGTCTCAGTTTGTGGATGCTCGCGACTGGCGATCGATCCAGCAATAAAATTCAAGTAACAGTATTTGTAGGGTGTGTCGCCATCGATCGTACCCGAAAAAAACGAAAATCTCATGGCGACGCACCGACAATATTTGAGGAAACAACTTTCCGTTTCACTCCACCCAAAATTTGTGTTGTAGCAATAATTTTTCAGGCTTGGTATAACAAATTTCAACACAGACTATTTTGCTAAACTAAAGAATAAGTGACATCAAGGAGAGAGATAATTATGTCTGAACAAGTTAAAGAAAGTGCAATTCCGCCAGCTAGCTCTGTTTCATCGGAAGCATCCCCAGCTATTTCTGTAGCGGGAAAAGAAACTGAATCTCCTCAAGCTAGCTCTGTTTCACCGCCCAAAGCGTCTATGGAATGGCTAGTTTTGGAGATTGATAAAATTCCTCAAGCATACTGGCCGAATTTACTTGAGATTATTCGCCTGTTTCGCGAAAGTGTGATGATTAAAGGCGAACCAGTAGATGCTTGGGAAAAAGTTAAGTATGATTTGAACAACCCCGATCCAGTTGTGGATGCAGCAAGGCAGAAAGCTTTGAGCGAAACCCTGAGATTATGGGACGAAGAGGGAGACGAAGAGGAGCAAAAAGAAACCTGGGAAATTCTCAGTAAGGCTTTAGATAAAGGTGGCGTTTCTATCTAACTGAATCATTATGAGCAGATTTGTAATTTTGGATTCAGGCCCTCTGGGAATGATCACAAATCCCAGAGGTACACCCCTTTGCCGGGAGTGCAGATTTTGGCTGGACTCTCTACCGTCGCGCGGTTATAAAGCTGTGCTCCCTGAACTCGCTGACTATGAAGTTCGACGCGAGTTAATTCGTGCGGGTAAGGTGGCAGGCATCAGACAACTTGACTTACTCAAAACTCTCATTCAATATCTTCCTATTTCCACAGACGCAATGCTTCTAGCGGCTCAGTTGTGGGCGGATGCACGACTGAGAGGAAGGCCAACGGCAGATCCCAATTCACTTGATGGCGATGTGATTTTGGCGGCTCAAGCAATATTATTGGCAAATGAAGGAAATGAGGTGGTAATTGCTACAACAAATGTGGGACATTTGTCTCAGTTTGTGGATGCTCGTGAATGGCGATTAGTCTCGTAAAGCTCGATTCTGGGATAAAAATTCAGGAATGATCCCGTTAGCGCAGCTTGCAGAAGCCGATCGCACTTACAGACTTACCCTCTCCCTGATATACTTTTAACTACAGATATTTTTACATACACCGTTAGCGAGATCGACAGCATGGTGGAAACAGCCGACACAATCGAAAAAACGGACGATCGCACGCAAACCCGCTACTGGGGTCAAGTTACAGTCATAGACGCGGGCGATCGTTACAAGATCAATCGCATCGAAGTCAAACCGGGACACCACATCAGCACGCAAATGCACTATCACCGCAGCGAACATTGGGTAGTCGTCTCCGGTACAGCTAAAGTGATCTGCGACGACAAAGAGACGATTCTCATGCAGAAACAGTCAACTTACGTTCCCATGAATACTGCTCACCGCGTGGAAAACCCAGGCGTGATTCCCCTGGTGATGATTGAAATCCAAAATGGTGAATACCTCGGCGATGATGACATTATCCGCTTCGCCCAAGATGCTCGCGAGGAAGATTGATCCTAGATCCCAATATGAAGCAATCGCAGACGCCAGCGAAAAGCTTTGTACACCGAACAATGACCTACTACGCAGCGACCGGAAACAAGATAAATCCTACAATTAAAAATGTAGGGGCAATTCTGAAATTGCCCCTACATTATTATATTAAGCTTGTTAAGCACCAGAATCTGATATAGCAATTGGCGATCGTCCTACGGCAAAGAAGCGTTTTTCAAATCTACATTTGCCATATTGGCATTCTTTAAATTAGCACCTGTCAAGTCCGAACCGTTCAAATTTGCACCGTTCAAATTTGCATTGGTCAAATTTGCATCCCGCAAGTTGACTCCCTGTACGTCTATTCCCGACAAACTGCCACCTCTGAGGCTGACATTCGCTAAATTCGCTACAGACTGGCGAGCATTTCTCAGGTTTGCACCCGCCAAATTGGCACTTTCTAAATTAGCGCCGATTAAATTAGCGCTGGTGAGGTTGGTATTTTTCAAAGTGGCAATCACTAAACCCGCCAAACTCAAATTAGCGCGGCTCAAATCAGCACCCTCCAAATTAGCGCCGTGCATTTTAGCCCCAATTAAACTCGCACCTTGCAATTTAGCTTGTTTCAGATTTGCTTCGTTCAGTTTGGCTTCGTCCAAATTTGCACCGTTCAAATTTGCACCTCTGAGATTCGCACCGCTCAAATCTGCCCCGCTCAGATTCATACCAGCAAGTTGCGCTCCTGTCAAGTCACATTGGTTACATTTTTTAGTTTCTAATAATTGCTTGACGTGGGATACGTTTTCTGCCTTTACTCCCGAGGCCAAGCCCATCGCAATCAGCAGCCCTGTTGTTGTTAAAATTCCAAGTTTCATATACCACCCTCAGCAATATCTCTCTCTTAATAATATCCCACATCATTAAAGAGGTTAGGGTGATCAGTCTCTTTGATAAACTGTGACAATCATCACCCTATTGTGCACAAAATATGCAATAATTATTGACGTTTCAACTCCACGAAATTCTCGTAAAGAATTATTGCTTTTTCAGGAACCAAAAAGGAAAAGATTGCGTCGGTTCGAGACGGACGCCGGTGATGCTGTTCTGAGCAAAAGTATAGTCCTTATCCTGCCAAAGAGGGATGAAAGGTACATCTTGACCCAGTATGTCTTGAATTTCGGCAAACAGGGCTTTGCGGGTTTGGGGGTTTGCTTCTTTTCGTTGCTTGTCGATCAGTTGATTTACCCGATCGCTATAATAAAACGAACCCTGACCTTGACTGGCACCCTTTTCACAGCCCCCAGCCGCCGAACCCGTGGCACAATCCAAAAACGGCTGAATGTAATTGTCGGCATCGAAAAAGTCGGCGTACCAATCCACTAAAACCGCAGGATAAATACCCTTCTCTATGTTTTGAAACAAAGTCGGAGATTCAACGCTGTTAATTTCTACCTGCATTATCCCGTCCATTTTGAGTTTAGCTTGCGCCTCGATCGTACTCGCCACTAAAGCTCGTTTTGTGGAAGCTGAAGGATACCAAAGTTGCAGAACAAAAGGATTTGCGGCCGAGTATCCCGCTTTCGTCAAAAGTTCCTTAGCCTTGGCAGTGTTGCCATCGCCGTACAGTTCTTTAAAAACAGGTTTTTGAACGTCGAAGGTTGTAGGAATCAGACTGTAAAGCGGTTGTGCTTGTCCACGCAGTACGCGATCATTAATCAGGGGGCGATCCATCGCAGCAGCGATCGCCTGTCTCACTTCTAACTTGTCCAATGGTTTAGACTTAGTATTCAGCGTCATGTAACTAACCGTACTGCTTTCCCCCGCGATTTCCTGCCATTTCCCTTGTTTTGCTCCCTCGTCCAAGCTTTGAACTTGGTCTGCATCTAGAGACAAATAAGCCACATCAACTGCACCAGTCCGAAAACTATTGAACAAATTTGAGGAACTAGAAAGCAGCAAAAGGTCAATTCCTTGATTAACTGGTTTTTCGCCCCAATACTTGTCAAACACATCAAACTTGAGAGAATCGCTGCCGTACTTCGCCAACTTGTAGCGTCCCGTTCCCACAAACGTATCGGGTTTAAATTTACCCTCCCCAATCTCGTAAGCTTTTGGAGAAACTGCACAACTACCAGCAAATGTCAGCAGAGAAGGAAAAGCAGCAAAAGGCTTTTTGAGTTGAAAAGTTAATTCGTATTCGCCCGTCGCTTTCACAGATTCTACTGCATCGCTCAACAAGAAAGACGGACGACCGCCATTTTTGATAAAACGCTGCAAGGAAAACTCCATTGCTGCAGCGTTAAACGGTGTGTCGTCGTGAAAAATAACGCCTTGACGCAAGGGGATTGTATATGTCAATCCATCTTGGCTAACTTTAGGCATTGCTGTAGCTAAATGGGGGACTAACTCAGTAGTTCCCGACTTGTAAGTATAGAGAGTGTCGCCCAAATTTTGCAGCAGTTGCCCTGATATAATTTCGTAAGCGTCTGCAGGGTCGATCGTCCGCAATTTCAAAGTTGTGCCAATAGTAACGCGGTTATTAGCATTTTCGCCGCTCGCATTCACCGATCGACGTGATCCCTGTCCACAACTTGCAGTTAACAAGCAGCACAGAAAAAACAGAGCTATCGCTTTAATCACTGAAGGTTTTATATGTATTCTAGGCTGCTGCTTGTTAATTCCCATCGTCTTTTTTTGACACTCCAAATTACTGATTATATTATCAGGACTTACGCACTGTTAGACTATAAACCAATACGGTTCACTTAAGAGAGATCCCCCCTAACCCCCCTTAAGAAGGGGGGGACAAGAATGCTCTCAAAGTCCCCCTTCTTAAGGGGGATT
>JARCMA010000090.1 GCA_030248405.1 Microcoleus sp. MP8IB2.171 | reverse complement strand
ATCAACTATTCCCCTCTTGGCCGTAAGCTTGCCAAGCCAAATCCACCAGCCCGTTAACTATCGCCACAGCCACCACCGCCGAACCCTTGCGCCCCTCAATCCGAATATGAGGAATCATCGAATCGTGCAGCCGCGACTTAGCCACATCAACCCCCACAAACCCAGAAGGAGTCCCAATTACCAAAGCCGGCCGAATTTCCTCAGATTCAATCAAATCTACGATCGCCGACAAAGCAGTTTGAGCCTGGCCCACCACAAAAATCCCTTCAGGATAGCGTTTTGCCAAAGTTTCAATCCCCCAAGCCGCCCGCGTCCTTTCCTTTTGAGGGCGCGTCAAAGCCTCCATCGAACAGTAAACCGGATTCGCAAAGGTACTTTGGATTAGGGGCGTAATGCCCACCTGCACCATCGGCACATCTACCACGATCGTAGTCCGAGCAGCCAAAGCCGCCGCCCCAGCCTGCAAAGCCTGATCGGAAAAACTAATTAAAGACTTGTACTCAAAATCAGCAGTCGCATAAATCACGCGGCGGACTATTTCGTACTCCGCCGCTGAAAAACCGTGGTCGCCAATTTCGTTATCGATTAATCCCAGACTCTGGGCATCGCTTACGTGCCATTCCATTTGTTGGATAGCTGTCGCCTGTGAGTTGTCAGGTATCAGCTTATCAGCTTTTAGTCATTAGTCATAAGTCATTAGTTATTAGTGATTTGTGAGGAGCAGGTTTTTGGACCATTTTGGTAGCAAACAAATAACCTGAAAAACTCGCCCTGATTAATGATCGACGACTAA
This sequence comes from Microcoleus sp. MP8IB2.171, assembly GCA_030248405.1. Lineage (GTDB taxonomy): Bacteria > Cyanobacteriota > Cyanobacteriia > Cyanobacteriales > Microcoleaceae > Microcoleus. The sequence continues at coordinate 11,727 of JARCMA010000090.1, read as the reverse complement.
TGAGCAATGACCAATGACCAATGACCAATGACCAATGACTAATAAAAAACTAAGTTTCCGACGAAGGAGACTTACCCAACACCGGAGTCAGGAATGCCACCAAAACTCCGATCGCAAAACCGGCCACATTCCGAACCACAGGCAACCAGTCAGAAGTCCGAGTCACCACCGGCCCCAGTCCGAAAGCGAAAAACAGAATGCCCCACAGCGGCGAAAAAATCAGCGCCCACTGCCAAGCCACAACCTGTCCCGGCTTCCGAGGCTGAGCCGCAAACCCGCAGATGACGCCGCCAACCACCGACGTAATTAACGTCAGAATCCACTGTTCCCTCGGCAAACCGGGAACCACGCGGCATCCGCCCTGACGCAAACAGCCTTCTATCGACTCCAAAGATTCAATAATCGCTCGATCTTCCCCATTATCGCGCACAAAAAATTGATTACCGTAGCGGGTTTGCAGTTCCACCCAAAAAGTGCGCGGCAGCAGCGGATACAGCGAGTCGCCCACATTAAAATTGAGCAAATTGCCTCCTCGGGGGTCAGCAACTAGCAACACACTCTTGTTATCTAGCCCCCAATAACTTTTGACAGCCAAACCGGGCGTGCGATCGTACTGAGTCAGAACTCGCAGTTTCCAGCCGGTTTCGGCTTCAAATGCCTTTAAATTTTTTGCCAAATTTTGTTCTTCAATATCCGTAAGGGCTTTAGCTAAGTCAATGATCGGCGTCTGAGTTGAAGGCAACAAATCGGGATTATTGAAAGCGTGGGCCGCAGGTGCGATCGTCCACACCGACAAAGCCAGAAAAAATGCGGCAACAGAGGCTAGAAATTTTCGCGGGAAAAGCTGTGACATAGGAACTTCTAATTCGGGTCTTAATTGTGAATGTTAGCTGGCGGTCTTAACCAGAGGATAAGAGAAAACTCATTTTTCTTTACAATTGTTTACTTTACAGGAAGCTGAGAGCAAGCGGAAGGGGGAAATAGTTTTGATACCAAACCCAGGCTTGAATATTCATTGATTTCTTAGTCCGCGGAGGCGGACATCGTTTGTGTAGTCGCGGTTTCAACCGCCGACTCTCTTGATTTCTTAGTCCGCGGAGGCGGACATCGTTTGTGTAGTAGCGGTTTCAACCGCCGACTCTCTCTCACCAATTACCCATTCCCCATTCCCCATGCCCTAAAACTAAGATTTTGCCCCAACCCCCTCACAGAGACGCCGATCGCGATCGCTCACATTAGGATTAGTCCTCAGATAATCACCAACCCAGTCACAGCCCCTCACCAGCAAATCGTCAAGATCCAAATTCCACAAAATCACCCGATTATCCCGGCCCGCAGAAGCCAGAACCTTCCCATCCGGGCTAAAACTCACACTCATCACACTATCCTTGTGACCCGTCAAAGTTTTCAGCAAAGTCCCGCTGCGACTCCACAGCTTCACCTTATGGTCATAACTGCCCGAAGCAACCAACAAACCATCCGGGCTAAAACCCACGCTAGTCACGCTGTCGCTAGAACCCTTCAGCAGCGTCGCCACCAAAGTCCCGTCCACCTTCCACAATTTCACCGAATTGTCGTAACCAGCCGAAGCCAGCATTTTGCCATCAGGGCTAAAAGCAACCCCCAACACAAAACTGTTGTGAGCTCCTTCAAAAGTTCTTAGCAAACGACCGTCCCGATTCCAGAGTTTGAGAGTACCGTCATCGCTTGCAGAAGCCAGCATCGAGCCATCAGGGCTGAAAGTCACCCCCGTCACCCAGCCTGTGTGTCCCGTCAAAGTCTTAATCAGCCTGCCGTTTCTAGTCCAGAGTTTCACAGTCTTATCCTTGCTCCCCGAAGCCAGAATCTCGCTGTCAGGGCTAAAACTCACGCTCATCACGCTATCGGCGTGGGCGTCGAGAGTCAACAGCACAGAAGGCGAACACGGGAATAGCGGAGCCGAAGGACAAGGGAGAATATTATTCATGCCATCTTCTGTCAAACTCCAGACTTTCACCGTTTTGTCGTAACTCCCAGAAGCAAGTAGCTGGCCGTCGGGGCTGAAACTGACGCTGGCGACTCTCTGAGTGTGTCCTTCCAAGGTTTCCAGCAAAACCCCCGTGCGGCTCCAGAGTTTGATAGTTTTGTCCGTAGAAGCAGAAGCCAGCCTTTGGCCGTCGGGGCTAAAAGTAACGCCTTGCACCCGGTTTTGGTGTCCGTCGAGAGTTTTGAGCGGCACGTCATCGAGTCGCCACAGCCTGACAGTTTTGTCAAAACTTGCCGAAGCCAAGGTTTTGCCTTCCGGGCTAAAACTCACCTGAGTAACTCGATCGGCGTGTCCCTCAAAAGTTCTCAGTAAGCGACTCTCTGGTTTAATGTTGCTAGCATCGGTTGGGCGTTTGTCGCCAACACCAGCAAGACTCCAGAGTTTGACACTCCCGTCTGCACTTCCAGAAGCAAGTGTTTGACCGTCGGGGGAGAAACTGACACCAAATACCCACTTGCTGTGTCCCCGCAAAGTTGTTAGCAGTTCACCTTTTTTTGCTGGTGTTGAATTTTCTGTTGGTGGGTGTTTGAGTGCAGCGATGCTCCAGATTTTCACCGTTTTATCTTCACCCGCACTGGCGATCGTTTCACCATCGGGGGAGAAACTGACGGTGTAAATTTTCGAGGGTTGTTTGTTTTCGCTATGCCATAAATTAGCGATTAACCGGCCGTCAGAACTCCACAGTTTCACAGTACCGTCATCGCTCGCCACAGCGATTATTTTGCCGTCGCGGCTGAAGCTTAGCCAATTTACGGGAGCAAATTGTTCGATCGTTCGCAGCAGCGTGCCGTCGGTTTTCCAAAGTTTGATAGTTTTATCTGTAGAGCCACTGGCGATCGTTTGACCGTCAGGGCTAAAAGCCACGCTGGTAACGCTATTAGTATGCCCGTTGAAAGTGGCCAGCAAACTGCCGTCTGTTTGCCAAATTTTGACAGTTTTATCTAAACTTGCCGAGGCTATGATTTTGTTGTCGGGACTGAACGCCACACAGGAGACGCTGTTAGTATGACCTTTAAAAGTTGCCAACAAACTGCCGTCGCGCTGCCAAAGTTTGACGGTTTTATCTACACTCGAAGAAGCTATTGTTTCGCCGTCTGGACTGAAGCTAAGACCCCAAACTACATCGCCGTGTCCTTCCAATCGGTTGCGTTCTTTGACTCCATAAACTGCCTGCTGGAGGGCAGCAGAAATCAGAATTTCGGTGTCTTTGAGAGTATACATTTGTTGGGAGTGTTCGATCTGTTTCCACTTTTTACCAGCTCTCAAACTTTCCATCATGGCGTCAAATTTGTTGTTTGAGAAATAAAGTGCTTCCGAAGCTGCTGTCAGGGTACTGATTTCGGCTCGCTGAGTTTGAGCGACAGCTAGCTGTTTTTGACCCACAGCCCGCCACCAAAAATTTACAGCGGCGATGGTGGAACTGGTTAGCAGCATGACGCCGATCACCGCTACTCCCAGCAGTTGTTTGAGAAAACTATTGGCTCGGTAGAGCTGTGCTTGACTCATTTTTTTGTCTGCTTCTGCTTTGTGCAGTCTGGCTTCTAAGCCGAATCTTTGGCGGATCGGTCGCACTAAATAGTCGTGTACCAATTGATAGCGGTCTTCGGGCGCTTCCCGTAGCAGAAATAGCAAACCGTGACCAACTAAAATGTCTAAAATTAAGTCGAGGTTGTCGGTTTTCTTTTGTCCGCTTTCAGGGTCTTTTGCGAACTGTCGCTGTAAGGAAAGTCGGTTTCTGCCGATCACCGATAATTCGGTTTCGCGGGCATCTGCAGGCTGCTGGCCTGTAACTAACGAGAGTTCGTGTTTGGTTTTTATCAAGCGAACGCCTCTTTCATCTGTCAGGGAAAACAAGATTTTCCACGCTGCATCTTCGTTAACCAGACCGCAGTCAGAGATGACTCCTTCGAGCGATCTTTTCACTAATTCCGCTTTAGGATTGTCCCCCAATTGCTGGTATTGTGCTAGACTGGTAATACCTTCTTCTTGCAGTTGCGCTCCTACTACCTGCAATTCGATTGGTCGCACTTCTTGCAGTTCGTCTGCTAAATCTTCTACGAAGGCATCGATCAGTGCCGGCTCTAAATAAAATTCCGCCCGTTCTGTTAAGTGTCCGATGACAGCCCGCGCGTCTTTGATAGAAAAACTCCGCAGTTGGTAGCGGATGCTTTTGTCGAGAATATTATTGTTAATAGCGTCAAGATTTGGGAAGCGATCGCAATCTAGTAAGTAGTGCAAATAATCTTCGCGCAAGCACAGAATTATCTTGACATAAGGCAAATTCAAAAACAACCGCAAAAAATTATAAAAAAGTTGTCTTTGTGCCACTGAAGTCGAAACAAAGAAAAACTCTTCAAATTGATCGAAAATCAGCACAGTCAACAAATTATTTGTGGCATTTTCGCGCAACTGATCTATAATAAAAGATGAGACTTCTGAGCTGCGAGCAGGAATAACCGAGCAACTTCTTTTTGGGATTTCCTGTACTCCTTTGGAGATTAATTTACTTTCTTCTTCGGCTTGTTTATCGTACAGTGCGCTGTTCAAAGCATTTTCTAACTCCACCAGCCAGTCGGTGTAAACTTTGACTACTACGGGCAATGTATCCCGCGCGCCCGGAGTAATATTTTTCAAAGCTGGTACTAAGCCGGCATTGACTAGAGAACTTTTCCCAACACCGCTGGGCCCGTGAATAATAGTTAATTTATGGTCGTCCCTGCTAATTCTTTCTAGCAAGCTATTGATATCTGTTTGGCGCGAGTAAGCTGTCATGGACGCTGCGATGGCAGCTTGGTTTTGAGCTGAGGGACCCGAAGGATTGACGGCTTGGCGCTGCTGCTGCAATTGGCTGGCTCCGATAAAAGCTCTAAATCCGTATTGATATTCGATCGACCGCTGGGTTTTTTTAATCCGAAACGCTTTAAGATACTCTCCCTGCTCGAAATAAACCGCTTGCAGTTCCGTCAAAATATCGATGTAAAGTCGGGGGTCGTACTTTGGCTCGCTTTGAGATTGAGCCAACTCCAAAGAATGAACCGCCGCTTCCCACTGGCCTAGCTGCCGCAAACTTCGGGCTAAAAGTAAAAGATATGAACTCCTGTCGGATTTGGGATGTTGGATTTGAGATTTGGGTTCGTTACTTGACTCGTTAGAGCCCACAAATTCTGGATAATTTCCCTCAAACCCCAATCTCAAATCTTCAATCAACAATCTCAAATCATTAGGCGTTTGATCCAAAATCGCCAAAGCCAACTCGGCTAGCTGGCGGGCTTGACTCCACCTCGACTGTTGCAGGGCAACTTCAGCCAAAAAGCCGTAATCTTGAGCTAGTTGGCTGGGAGTACCGTAAGTGAAGTGCAACTGCAAAGAATTTTCAGCTAATGCTTGCAACTCTCCCCAAGCTTTCAGGCGCTGCAGCACTTCTCCGAGGTGTGCTGTCACCTCAGCTACCAATTCCGGGCGTGAGGCAAGGGAGAAAGCGTTTCTAGATTTTTCCAGGCTAATCCAAGCTTGTTCCCAGTGCTGGCGGTTGGCTACAGGGTTTCTGGCTGCTTGCAAGCGGTGACACAGGGCTATGTGAAACAGCACTATGCCTTCTCTCTCTAAAAATAAAATTTTGGGGACAGGATTCGACAAGGAGGAGAAGGTTTCTGGGTTTTCGGAATGTTCCAAGTTTGCCAGTTCCCAGTTGCCCGTTTTCTGCTGCCAAAATACTAAACTTTCTTGGTAGTGAATTAAAGCAGTTTCGGTTTGGTCGCTGACATAGTAATCTCGACCTAGAACGAATTGCAGGCTGGCTTTGAGGGCGGGTTCTAATTCTTCACCGCGATTTTGTAAATCTCTTAAAGCTAATTCTAGTTCTCGGCGTGGCAAAGAGCCGATCGCCAAATCGAAGGTATTGCCCGGACTCAATGGCGAATACGAGTGGACATCTGATAGTCGTCGGTTTTGGGGCCCTGAGTTAACAGTTAGAAAGCGTTCTCCGGGGCTGATTTCGCGCTCCAGGGCGCGTTTTTCGCACGGGGTTTCGCCGCAGGTTTCACCACTAGCGATGGTGCTGACGGTGCTGCTGGCGAGTGCTTGATTGAGTTCGCCTATTTTAAATATAGTATCGGCCCGCCTAGCGAGAAAATTAATTAATTCGTCAACGCCCATTTCAAATTTAATTGTGGCGGCGGCCCAACTTTTGAAGTCCGGGGCCAGACGAATCATTTTGGTCACGATGTCATCTGTTACCCACAAAATCACCGGGCAGGAAAAATTTTTGCGAAATTCGTCTCGCACTTGATTGGTAGAGGCCATCAGTTCGTCGATCGCTACTACTGTTTCTAAACCGAATACCATCAAAGCCGAGGCCGCACCGACAGGTGAGTACCCCTCCTGGAAAGTGCTTGCCTGCAGGGTAGTGTAGAGGGTTTTGACTGAAGGTGGCAGGACGAGATCTTGAATTGGAACTGGCGACACTTCTCGCAGGCGCTGCGCTATTTGCTGCCGCAACTGCTCGTAGTTGCAGCGCACCAAAATTAGCGAGAATTGGTGTTGAGACATTGTGATGGACCTGACCAGAGTTTTGAGCGATCGCTCATTGTAGTTGGCAGTTTCTTGTACCTTAATTAGATCGGTCATGCGTGCACCTCTTTTGCATTAATCAATTACCTAACGCTCGCCAATCGTGACTGGAAGCGTATCTACTTAGACCTAGCCGTCTCTGTCTGACGCTTTATCTCTGTATAAATACGTAGTTTTCCGTACTTCTCCTATCAATACTTACATAGTTATTAGAGCCAATGTAAAGATATCATAGCTCTCAATCTCAGAGAATGCTAGACTTCCCAATAAAAATTTAAGCCCACCTAAGATTTTTTGATTCAGCTATATATAAAGGACTACCGATCATAAATAGCCAACTGCTAAGTTCACGATCACAGCGACGGCTAGCTATTAGTAAACAACTCCGATATATCTGTAGCAGGCATTTAACACAACCGCAAAAAAAAATGTCGTCCGGGATGGGATTAGTTGAAATTAAGAGCAACAGGTAAAAACAGAAACAGGGGGTATGACATTGCAGATATGAGAGTTGAGAGTGGGCAAAGTCCTTAGTGGCGGCAAAGTTTTACACGACAATAACATTCACCGCCTATAGCCAGCATTCAACAGAAATCAGCCAGTGGCAAAAACCGCTGACTGATTTCTGTATTGGATGGTAAGATTTCGGAGTTGTGAGCGATGAGCTTTCAGTTAAATACTTTCTAAGTCCCTCGTGGTTAAGGGTTCTTAGAGTCACAAAGCTATCTCAAAAATCCCAACTATTTTGCTTCACAGTGCTGCAGCCACTCCTTATATTTTCTGGTTTCTGCTAGGGCTGGATTAATCCCAAACCAACGACCTTCTTGATCGCGGTATTCAAAGACAAACATACTTCGCAACAAAATTTGAGACTCTTCTTCGCCGGTTACACTTTGTCGCTTGACAACTTGAAACAGCAATTCCCATTCCATGTCATTGATGGCTCCCAAAAGGTCATCGCGATATTCTTGAATGACGCTTTCGAGGCATTCGCGAGAGAAGGGAGGGTCTTCGTGCTGCAAACAGCTATACAAAAGCATCAGTAGATTGCGAACGTGACCGCCACTAATCCGGCAAAGCCGATCTAAAGTTTCGGGAGAGTCAAACACCTGGGAAATCAAATCGATGCGTTGATCGGGAGCAACTGCGGGGAAAGCTCTAGCTAATACTAGCTGCCGCAGCAGTGCCATTCCTTCAATGTGGTCGTCGCCCGATCGCCTCAGCACCGGTACCATCGGCATCACCTTGGGTTTGACTCCAAAGCGACTGGCGAGGCGGCCAAAGTCGTTGGAAAAAATCAAAGTCAGGGGAATCGTGTAGACGACGTGGCAATTGAGTTTTTTCAACTGTTCGCCGCGGTCTAAAAACAAGTATTCTGGCTGGGTGCGTCCGCTGGGTTTGAGGGAGGCGTCCAGGCGATCGAGGTTGTCAACGATGACTGCGAGCCCTTTTTTGCCTTGCTGCTTAAGTTCAGCGTTAGCTTTGTTGAGGAGTTCTTCGTTGATCGACTGCAAAATGCTGTTGGTGCGGGGTTCGAGATATTGCCTAAGTTGCGATCGCAGTTTGGGAGAGTCTTTAGTTTTAGCAGTAACTCTAGCAATGCCTACAGATAACTCGGCTTCCGCTGACAAATCTATGGGAGTCTGCAAAAATTCTGCCACTTCTGCAAACAGATTTGTAAAATAGCTGGGTCTGAGTTTGATTTTGGCAGCTTCCATAGTTTCGCTGACTTGGCGCGCAATGCTCAGCAAAATATCGCTGATGTCTACATCTCCCATGTCTAAGTCTTGGGAAGACTCGAAGTAGACGACGCAAAAACCCTCTTGCTCTAACTCAGCTTTCAGCCGAAACAATTCGGTAGATTTGCCACACCCGATATGTCCTGTAAATAGCTGACAGGTTGGCTCGTTGGGGGAGATGCGGGTAATGGTTCGCTGTAAAGATTCAATGATTTTCCCGCCACGCACGGAACCAAAATCAATGTAGTATTGATAATCTCCTGGGTCTCCCGCAACAAGGGTCTTGCTCGGGTTGCAGGCTTTATAGAATCTGTCTAATTCGAGTGGGATCACAATTGAAGCCGAATAAAAGTTAAAAAAGTTAATCGAAAGTCTAAACTTTCTTTAGTTGAGTTTAGTTTGATTTGTAACCTTTTGTCCTGTGGGGTAATGCCCTAAATACCCAAACAACCTTGATCTGGTAAAGGGTTTTCCCGGCGCTGGAATTGGGAATTTTTAATTAATAATTTTTTATTACTTAGTGGGATCAGTGATATTACTGATATTGGCAGGAGTCTGGGTAATTTTGCGGGGATCTGGTTAAATGGTAGGGAAGAAAGGGTCTGGGGTGCGCGAGATTAAACAGTTTTGAATTTGTGCTAATCCTTAATTACTATATTGTCAAGACGTAGATGGCTAGTTTTGGAGCGGTTTCTCAAACAGAGTTAGGGCGCAGGCGCCAAAAGTTGCGGCAGCAGAGGCGCGCTCGATTGGCGGCTGTTGTGTGGCAAATGCTGGCAGCGAGCGCAATGGCTGGAGGTTTACTGTGGTGGATTGCTCAGCCGGCTTGGTTGATTGCCCGATCGGAACAAGTGAAGGTGGAGGGCAATCAGTGGCTGTCGGATAAGGCGGTGCGGTCTTTGGTGCCGCTGTCTTACCCGCAGTCGCTGTGGGGGATTCAACCGCAGGCCCTGGCCGAAAAGCTGGAGTCCACGGGGCCCATCGCTAAAGCGAAGGTGACTCGTAACTTGTTTCCCCCGAGTTTGACTGTAGAAGTGGCAGAACGCCTGCCGGTGGCCGTGGCGCAGCCGACGGCGGTGTTGAGATCGAACAGTGACAAGGAAAAAGTGGGGTGGCTGGACGCTCGCGGAGGTTGGATGCCGTCGGATAGTTATACTGCTGTACGATCGCAGAATAATTCGATCGGGCCCGGCAGCATTCCGGGAACGCAGCCTCAGCGTTCTTTGCCCACTTTAAAAGTCATCGGGCCTTTGGAACAGTATCGCGCCTCTTGGCCGAAGTTTTACCAAGGACTCAGCGGCTTAACGGTGAAAGTGTTTGAGATTAATTGGCAAAACCCGAACAACTTGATCTTGAAAACAGAGATCGGTACCGTACACTTAGGGCCGTACAGTTCCAAGACTGCGGAGCAACTTAAGGTTTTAGACCGAATGCGACAATTGCCAAAACAGCTAGATTCAAGCAAAATAGCCTACATTGACTTGAAAAATCCTGCTTCGCCGATCGTCCACTTGCCAGAACCCCCCCCTAGTTTGGAGAGTGCAAGTCCCCCGCCAACTCGCGGTCAGAATTGACCTTCTGTCAAGAGAAGGTAGAAAGTATCTGTCATCCGGCAGAATTTTTACCCCTCGGGATAGATACGCAGGGCTTGACATAGGGATAATGGTTTGATGCTGCCCCTTTAGGAAAAAAAAATCCGGATCTTTTTCCCTCAAGAAGCGTCTCCGGCTAGTATCGATGTTTTGTTTTTCTACAAAGCCTTACAAATGCCGAAGGCACGAGCAGCGGAATGGGGCAGGGGCGAGGTACGGGCGATCGACACCGGCAAAATCCGAGATTCCTAACATTCAGCCTCGATCTGTGTTAGTTTTTCGGCAACTTTAGCCTATAGTTGATGTGAATTGGCGTTTAGTTAAGTTAAAAAGCTGTAATCTACTATCCCCGACTCTAATGAAGCTTAATAATAGACAGGGGTCTGACCAAGACAGTCCCCCTTCGGAAGAAGTAAAAAATTTTCCGGTGGCTCTCGATTCTGCCAATCCGTTTAGACGCAAGTCTGGTTATGTAAATGTAGATAGTATTGATATCGATCCTATGGTGAATCCCAAAGACATAATGCCCAGCAGTGCCGCGAGAATCAAAGTAATTGGTGTCGGCGGGGGTGGCGGCAACGCCGTTAACCGGATGATTGCTAGCGAGATTTCTGGGGTCGAGTTTTGGTGCGTGAATACCGATTCCCAAGCTCTGGTGCTGTCAAATGCTCCGAAACGCTTGCAAGTCGGACAAAAGTTGACGCGCGGCTTGGGTGCTGGAGGCAATCCGGCGATCGGACAAAAAGCAGCCGAAGAATCTCGCGACGAAGTTGCTAATGCTTTGAATCACGCGGATTTGGTGTTTATCACAGCCGGCATGGGCGGCGGTACGGGCACGGGTGCGGCTCCGATTGTCGCTGAAGTAGCCAAAGAAATGGGCGCGTTGACTGTGGGCATAGTAACGCGGCCTTTTACGTTTGAGGGACGGCGGCGCACCAGCCAAGCCGAGGAAGGGATTGCGGCTTTGCAAACCCGGGTGGATACATTGATCGTGATTCCTAACGACAAGCTGCTATCGGTGATTTCGGAACAAATGCCGGTGCAAGAAGCTTTTCGAGTGGCTGACGATATCTTGCGCCAAGGGGTTCAGGGTATTTCTGACATTATTACGATTCCCGGTTTGGTGAACGTTGACTTTGCTGACGTGCGGGCTGTAATGGCAGATGCGGGTTCGGCGTTGATGGGCATCGGCGTGGGATCTGGCAAGTCGCGGGCTAGGGAGGCTGCGATGCAGGCGATTTCTTCGCCGCTGCTGGAAGCTTCGTCTATTGAGGGCGCTAGAGGTGTGGTGTTTAACATCACTGGCGGTACTGACATGACGCTCCACGAGGTGAATGCGGCGGCTGAGACGATTTACGAGGTTGTCGATCCGAATGCCAATATTATTTTTGGAGCGGTGATTGACGAGCGGCTTCAGGGCGAAATTAAGATTACTGTGATCGCTACTGGTTTTTCGGGAGAAGTTCCACCTTCTCCTGCGGGGCGCACTCAAAATGTGAATGCTCCTTGGCGGGCTGCAACTGTGCCGGTGACTCCTGCTCAACAGGCGCCTGATCCGAAAACGAAACCGCAGGATTTGGGATTGGATATTCCTGAGTTTTTGCGTAACCGTCGCCCACCCAAATAATTTTAGATTTTAGATTTTAGATTTGGGATTGTGGATTGGGGATTTGGGATAAGTCTAAAATCTCCAATCTGAAAAATCTAAAATCTACAATCTATTGAGATTGTGGATTTGGAATTAATCAAAAATCTACAATCAAAAAAATCTAAAATCTAAAATCTAAAATCTAAAATTTCT
>JARCMA010000089.1 GCA_030248405.1 Microcoleus sp. MP8IB2.171 | reverse complement strand
GCTAGTTTGTACCAAGAGCGCAGACTTGTTTCGGCATCAGGATACTTTTCCCAGAATTTCCTGAGTGCTGATTGAGAGATAACGTGCATACTGTTTCTCGATAACAAACAAATTTACCCATCTAATCTATAAGACTCCCTCTAAAATTGTCTTCATATTATCTTAGCAAATTGCGAAGTAGCTTGTCAACTGCGAATTTGTCTGACAAATCGCAGTACAATCGATCGATATTGCATACAAGGAATCTCCCATGTCAGACCAGTTTTCCACCGAGATTAGCGATCGCATCTGCACTCACATGAACGAAGACCACGCTAGTGCTATAGTCCTGTACGCTCAAGCATATGGCGGCAAACCCGAGGCAACATCGGCTCAAATGCTCGCTATTGATGCCAACGGCATGGATTTAACCGCTAAAGTCAATGGCGAAACAGTGCCTGTCAGAGTAAATTTCGATCGCACTTTAAAAGACGCCGAAGATGCTCACCACACTCTCATTGACATGGTGAAACAAGCTCGAAAAGTTGCTAAGTAGTCAATTGGCTACTAGACTGTTATAATTTTAACGTTTGCAGTACGGAATTTAGTCTGGTTAAATAGTTATTAAGGACTAACATCCTTACTACAAACCTTTAGTTGGGTGAAATCATTTTAAAGACTAAAATCCCGACTGCGAACAAAATATTTAATAAAGTTGAATTTCCCTCTAAAATATCCACTAAAATGACAGAAAATTACCCAAACCCCAAAGCATTAGATGTCGTCAATGGCAGTAAAAATAACCATTTCGAGGCACTGGTAAAGCGACTAGATTTGATGATTCGCGCCCGCTATTCGCTGCTGTACATTGTCAGCGCGGAGGAGGAACCGGTCGAAGCCGTAATTGCCCAAGTAGCGCTGCAAGTAACTCCCGCGCGCCGGGTGTTGTTCTGGGATCTCGTGCGCGGCTGGGAGGATAACGGTTCTGGGAAAGGTTCGGTAATGGCGGCGCTCGATCGCGTCAGCAAAACTGCTGTTGAAGAATATACCATATTTGTACTGCGGGATTTGCACCCTATTTTGAAATATCCATACAGCGAAAAAAGCGCGGCGGTAGTGCGAGAATTGCGGAATTTAACGCGAGAATTGAAGCGCAGCAAAAAAACTATAGTTCTTACTTCTCACACGCTGGAATTACCGGAGGAATTGAAAGAAGAAGTAACAGTAATTGATTTTCCTTTGCCCAACGTCCAAGAAATCGACAGTTTAATTTCCCACGTTGTGGAAAAGCCGCAACAGTTGCAAGTTAGCGGTTTAGCAAGGGAACAGTTGGTTAAAGCTTGTCAAGGTTTGAGTCGCGCTAGAATCGGGCGGGTTTTGGCTAAAGCTTTGGCCGCCAAACAGCAAATTAACGAGTCAGATATTGACGGAGTTTTGGAGGAAAAACAGCAAGCAATTCGCCAAACGGGCATTTTGGAGTTTTTCAACTCCCGAGAATCCCTAAAAAGTGTGGGCGGCTTGGAGAATTTGAAACAGTGGGTAAAGATGCGGCAAGATGCTTTTACTGACGAAGCGCGTCGCTACGGCATACCGAATCCGAAAGGAGTTTTGTTAGTAGGAATTCAAGGAACGGGCAAATCTTTGTCGGCTAAAACTATTGCTTCCGAATGGCGTTTGCCGTTGCTGCGTTTGGATACTGGCAGATTGTTCGGCGGCGTGGTCGGGGAAAGCGAAAGCCGCGTTCGACAAATGATACAATTGGCAGAGGCGATCGCACCTTGCGTCTTGTGGATTGACGAAATAGATAAAGCCTTCGGCAACATCATCAGCGGTGGCGACGGCGATTCGGGAACTTCGCGCCGGGTATTCGGTAGTTTGATCACTTGGATGCAGGAAAAAACCAGCCCGGTGTTTATCGTCGCAACTGCAAATAACGTGCGGATTTTGCCGGCGGAGTTGCTGAGAAAGGGCAGGTTTGATGAAATTTTCTTTTTGAATTTGCCCTCAGAATCGGAACGGCAAGATATTTTTAAGGTGCATTTGCAGCGTTTGCGGCCGACTAGATTGCGCGATTTTGATTTGGAGATTTTGGCGAAGTCTGCTGAGAATTTTAGCGGTGCGGAAATCGAGCAAGTTGTGATTGATGGACTGTACCGGGCTTTTGGCACTTTTGTGAACGGACAGCGCCGGGATTTGACGACGGAGGATGTTTTGAGGTCGATCGAGGATACAGTACCATTAGCTGCGATCGCGCGATCGCAAATTGAAGATTTGAAGCGGTGGGCGGCCGAAGCCGGCGCGAGAACAGCTTCTAATGATACTCGATTGATTGATGAATTGAAACGCTACAGTCGGCCGCTGGGAGGGGATGCGATCGACAATTAACCAAATTTCGGTTCGCAGTCAGGAAAGCAACTCCCTAATTCTAAGGAATGAATTTCTCACTACGAACCTAATCTAAAAATATCCGCAAAAATCGCATTTTCTCCAACCATTCTACTCGCAGCCGGCGAATCGTAAACCACTAACAACGAATTCTCCTCCCCCAAATAGGGAAACAAACTCAACCCCTCAGCATTGTCCGTACCAATCTGAAAAGGCAAGTCAAACAATACCTCCAAATCTCCCCCATCTTGTCCAGTAATACTGTCGCCCGATCGCCCTAAAATTCCCCTTAACCGAAAAACCCTCATCGCCCCAGATAAAGTCATCGTCGGCCCGGCTAAAACAATTAAATCTTCCCCGTTAAAACACAATTCTCGCACCCCCAAACCATTCAAATCAACAAAATGTTTATTGTAAAACTTGCCGGCTTCACCAATAGCCTTTAGCTTTAAAACTCCCTGTTTAGACTCTTGCACTTCTATTTCTAAAATTATCGCCCAACCCCGCAGTACAGGTCCCCGTAAACCAAGAAAAATCCGATTGCCACGCACCGCCAACCCTTCAATATCAAAGCCATTTTCTTTACTCGGAACCGGCACAGATAAATATAGACCTAGGTGACTGTCATCTTTCAGCGCATCAGTCAGCAAATTACCCGTTTTTGTCTGCTGAAGGTATCCCGCTTTCAGTTGGTTTTTGGGATTGTCAGGATGGGAAATTGACTTGCACAAAGTCCCGTTTTTTACAGGAATTCGTGCCAGCAAATAACGGTTGACCTCCTTCTCTATTTTTGCTAAATTTTGAATGTCTTTATTCGGGTCTTTGCCTTTAGCTTTCTTGCGTTTGGTGCTGTGAGAACCCACAAACCAAAGATAATCGCTGTTGAAATCAATTCCTTCGATATCGATTTCGTCGTCTCCCGATAAATCGATAAAATCCCCGATCGCAAATTTTTGATGTTCTCCAAAAATATGAGGCGCCACAGGCGACAAACGCTCGATCGAAGTCGTCTCATCGGAACCCAGCCACAAATGGCCGTCGGGAGTTAAAGCAACAGCCGATAAGTCTGTAATAATATCAGCCACTTCGCTGTTGAATTGCAGCAGCAGCCGACCGAGCAAAAAGGATTCTGACATAATTATTAGCACCAAAACTATTCTTATGGTAAGTAATTATAGCTAAACTTGCTTGAAACTGATATCTTGCCACAGGTGTAATAGTCCGCCGGGGAATTAATTCCCCGTCTCAAAAGTAAAGTCGGTTAAAACCGACTGAAAACTTATACTTAAAACTCAAATAAATATAATGTTCAGTCCTCAGAGAGATGACTTCCGCTCTCCCGACAGGGATTTTCAACCCCTGGCAGCCCCGGCTCCAACCGCAGCCGGCGGTGATTATTCAGCAAACCGAACCTCTACAGACGGATAACACCCTAATTGAAACATTAACATTTCAGTTACATTTCGTTACCATAAGGAAACAGAGAGCAAAAAACTCTCGCCCATAATATCAGAGGTAGCCAATTATGAACGGTACATTTCGCGTCGGCAACCTGTTTGGAATTCCCTTTTATGTCAACGCATCTTGGTTTTTAGTTCTGGGTTTAGTAACTTGGCAATACGGCGGCGCATTAGCTGCCCTGTTTCCCACATTGGGCCCCGTAGCACCCTGGATGCTGGGATTATTCACAGCGTTACTGTTATTTGCTTCCGTCTTAGCCCACGAATTAGGACACAGTTGGGTAGCCATCAAACAGGGAATTGGCGTGAAATCGATTTCGCTGTTTCTGTTTGGCGGACTGGCTAATTTAGAAAGAGAATCCAAAACCCCCGCCGAAGCATTTTGGGTAGCCATTGCAGGCCCGTTGGTCAGCTTATTGTTATCCGGTTTGTTAACAGCGATCGGCATCGGCGCCGGTCTCACAGGCCCTGCAGCGGCCATCGTCGGACTTTTAGCTTCGATCAACTTAGTTTTAGCCTTATTTAACTTAATTCCCGGTTTGCCCCTCGACGGCGGCAACATCCTCAAAGCGATCGTCTGGAAAATTACTGGCAACCCTTACAAAGGTGTAATTTTTGCTAGCCGCGTTGGTCAAATAATTGGTTGGATTGCCATTGCTACAGGCATCTTCGGCAATATTTGGAATCTAGTAATCGGTTGGTTCTTACTGCAAAATGCCGGTCAATCTGCCCAATATGCCACAGTCCAAAATCAACTCGCAGGGCTGACAGCCGCAGATGCTGTTACCGCCGAAAGCCCGATCGTCTCCCAAGACTTGTCCCTCAGAGAATTTGCCAACAACTACGTGATCGGTAGCACTCAAACCTGGCGCAGGTTCCTGGCAACAGATGATGCCGGACAATTGGCAGGGGCGATCGACCTTGACGACCTCAAAACCATTCCTACTGGACGCTGGCCCGAAGTTTTAGTGAAAGAACTCCTGAAGCCGATCGAATTTTCCACAACCGTCAAACCAGAATTATCCCTCCTCGAAGTCGTCACCCTCCTGGAACAACTCAAAGTACAAGAACTACCCGTCATTCGCGAAAATGGTGTCCTCGTCGGACTTGTAGAAAAAGCTGAAATTGCCCGCCTGCTACAAAGACGAGCCGAAGCAAACCCTGCTTAATATCCTCAGATACTTGACAAATAACACCAGTTTCCCGAAAAAAATGCAACTGTAGGCCCGTGCTCCAAACTCTGGTAGTCATCAGCCATACCCAATTCTTGAATCGAAAATCGAAAATCGAAAATCGTATAACAGTTAACCCCCTCGATTTCCCCTTACCAAAAGGGCGATCGGGGGGGTTAACTCTAGCTTGACAAAAGTCAAGTCAAACACTAAATTATTAGCAGCAAATCAAGCATGATAATTATCAGAGTGTATTGACCTTTGAGCGAGGACGTTAGGCCATCTCACGACTATGGTCGCAGCAGCGCCACCAAACCAAGTAAAATTGTAGTCTGGTATTTCTGTTAATTTCCCCCAGGAAATCGGATTCGGGAACTGCGATCGCAATCAGCCAGTTCAAACCGTAAACATCAGAAAACGGCAGCACTTCCACAAAATATTCCTGCCCGTCTCGGCTAAATTTCAGTTGCTGCCGCTGCTTAATGTCGCCAAAGCCCCCGAAGTGTTCGTACAAATATTTAGCTGCGGTGCGAATGACAGGAGTTTGGCTGTCTAAAACATTCACCCGCTGCAGTTGCTGCTTTCTCGGCATCTTTCTAAAGGGTGATTCTTGACTCGAACTGGCAACCAGCAAGCCCGATCGTTCGATCGCGAAAATTTGTCCCGTTTTGCTAAACTTGATGCGATCGAGGTATTGCTGAAGCTCCAAGAGCGAAAAGTCTACTGCACAAACTCCCAGCAATTTACCATTTCGATCGCGAATCGGTTGGCTGGCAGCAATAAAAATAGTCCCCGAAGTAAAACCTGGATAAATGCTCGTCCAAATGGGTTTGTTAGCTGCGACAGCTTCTTTGTACCAGGGGCGGAGGCGGGCATCTTAGGTTCCGGGTTCTGCCTTTAATTTAGCGGTGCGAGTGCCTAGGCCGTCTGTAGCGTAGTATATGCTCTGAAAGTTGGTAGACTTGTTCGCCGCGACAATTTGCAAGCTGTTATCCGTGGGGTTGCGCCAAATGCCGAGATATTCTCCTGATTTTTCAGCACCGAAGGATATCCATTGAATGCTTTTAAACGATCGCATTTGCTGCCAGAGGAACTTCTCTCCCCGAGGCTGTGGCTTTTCTAACTGTAAGTTTAATTCACCGCGCTCGATCGCTTCAGCGTTAAGTTGATTTACCCACTGGGTATGTTCGAGAAAAGAAATCAGCTTTTCTTCAACTCTCTTCCCTGTCTCCGCGATCAATTTCTCGGCGAGCTCTTCGACTGCTTTGTCTCCGTTGCGAAATGACAGATACCCGACAATCCCGACTGCTGCGACGATTTGCAGCACAAAAGAGGCCACTAGAAGGTGACGCAGGGAGATTTTTGTTTGGTGTTGAGAAGTTTTGCTCGCGAATCGGGGCAACGGCATAGGCTGGTGACTAATTGCTCCCTAACACTTTAACTGTTCCAGCCTGTAATTTCACTTACGGGCGATCGAGGCTGCTTCCTTGCCCTCAAAACACATCCCACACAGACACATAAAATTTTAGATTTTAGATTTTAGATTTTAGGTTAAATAATTGGGAATGAATGATCAAGCTCGTGCTTTCGAGCTTCGCTACAGTTGCATTCTTTTTTTCAACTGGTATGACGCACTGTTAGCTGAGAATACCTCTGCCATTTTCTTGCTTTGGTGGGTTTCCTAGCTCAACCAAACCTAATTTTTCCTTCAAACCTCTTCGGTTCATCAATTACATCCGTTAAATCCCGTACACAATTGGCTGCCGAACATCCATCCATCGAACATCCATCAATTACATCCGTTAAATCCCGTACACAATCGGCTGCAGAACTTCTCTTTAACAGCTACGCGGAAAATCCCCCGCTTCTCCAAACGGATATAGCGAGGGGCGAGAATAGGTATTCTCGGAAAATATAAAGTAGTGGCAGTGGCTTTTGTCGAGCCATTGCCATCTATAGAAGCCATACTGTTTTAGGCTCACAGAAAGATTTCAGAGCCAATTCTCTGCTTGCAGTCAATGCTTGAAGTCAAACCAACCAGTTCAAGCAAGAAGTCAAAGCAAGTGGTAAAGGCCTAGGCTACTTCTTCTTCTCGATCAATTTGGCGCAGGTGAATGTGCTTGCGTCCAAGAGAGATTTCAAATTCATCTCCTGGCTGGAGTTCCATCTGTTTGGTGTAGGCAGCTCCAATCAGTAAGTTGCCGTTAGATTGAACGCTAATCCGATAGCTGGCAGAGCGTCCGCCGCGTCCATTGCCGTTTTGCTTCCCGTCTAGCTGAATGCCTTCTGCATCAATCAGCGCATTCAGGAATTTCATCATGTTGACCCGTTCTACGCCGTTCTTGGTAATGGTGTAGTAGCCACAGGCTCTAGCTTTTTCTTCCTTGGTAAGGTTCTCTAGGTCTTTGACCTTTTTGATCAGATCTTCGCCTTCAAGGGGTTCGATATTTTTCTTTTTAGCCATTTACTGAGTCCTGAAATATTCAACTGGTGTACGGATTTTTTCTCGGTTGGTTTTTGGTTTGACCAAGAAACTTTAGCTTTATAGCTGGTCGTAAAACCATATTACACCGATCGGCTCAATTGTTAACCACTATTATCTAAATATTTTTAACAACCTGCAGTCTTTCTTGAGGAGTAGCTGCAGCCGGTGCGAGCAATCTCTAAACTCGGTAGCATAAGCTATCAGCTATCAGCTAGCTGAATATTTGCCCCGCTCTTAAAATCCCATGAAGTTAACCACACGCGGACACTACAGTGTCAAAGCATTACTGGATCTAAGTTTGCAACCTCGCTTTGGCCCGACATCGGTGAAATCGATAGCGAAGCGACAGGAGTTACCGGCTCCGTATCTAGAAAAATTGCTGATTGAAATGCGACGAGCCGGTTTAGTCCAATCTGTTCGGGGCTCCCAAGGAGGATATCAATTGGCCCGCCAGCCAGCTCAAATCTCTTTAGGACAAATCTTAGAGGCTGTAGGTGAAACTATTGAACCTTTACCTCGACATTTTCCCGACGCGACGCAAGCAGAGGACTGGGTAACATTCAGTTTGTGGAACCGATTGCACAAAAAACTTGCCGAAGCGCTGTACAGTATTTCCCTCGAAGACTTATACTATGATGTCCGCAGTTGGCAAGCGGCTCTTGGGGAAGAAACCAGCTTTATCATTTAAATGGTAAGTTCATTTATTCGATCGCCAGCTTGCACACATGGACGCAACACTTGTTACCTACTTTGGCGGCTGTCACTGCGGAGCTGTCCGCTTCCGTGTCGCCGTTGACAAACACGAAGCATCTGATTGCAACTGCTCTATCTGTAAAAAGAAGGGATTTTTGCACCTCATTGTGCCGCCGGAACGTTTTAGCTTGCTCAGTGGCCAAGATGTTTTGACCACCTATACGTTTAATACAGGAACTGCTCAACATACTTTCTGCCGAATTTGCGGCATTCACTCGTTCTATCGCCCCCGATCGCATCCCGATCAATTCGATGTCAACGTCCGCTGTCTTGACTCTGATGCCATTTCGCACTTTCAGATCCTACCCTTTGACGGTGTTAATTGGGAGGAGAACGTACACTTGCTGGGCGACGAAAGTAATCTCAGCAGTTAAAATTAGGGATCAAAAATCCAAGTCAGCAAGGGTGGCAGCATTTAAAACCGTGGCTATCCTGCGAGCGCTCTTGCTCGGACAGACTATCAAGTTTGACACAATATATAATGATGCCGGATGAATTTCCTGTTTTGATTTTAGCTGCGGTGTTGGATTATTCGATCGGCGATCCTTGGGGTTGGCCGCATCCCGTGCAGGCGATGGGTTGGGCGATCGACCGTTATACTCGACTTGTCTTTAATATATGGAATAATCCCGCAGGCAAAATGCCTGAAGCAGGCGCTCGTCCCGCTGGCGAGCAGCACAAACTGCTGCTACGATGTGCTGGTACAATACTAGCGATCGGGCTGATTGTAGGCAGTTATACTGTCAGTTGGTCGATCGTCCAAGCTGCTAGTTGGGTACATCCTCTTTTAGGTATTGCCATACAGACCATTTTGCTGGCAAGCTGTTTTGCAGGTCGCAGTTTGAGGGCGGCAGCAGAGGATGTGCTAGCACCTTTAAATGTTGGAGATTTAGTCAAGGCGCGAGAAAGGTTGAGCCTTTACGTCGGCCGGGATACCGAAAACTTATCCGAGCCAGAAATTCTGCGAGCATTGTTAGAAACTGTAACAGAGAATGCAGTCGATGGTGTGACAGCACCGCTATTTTATGCCCTAGTTGGGTTCGCTCTGCCGCATCTATTATTAAGTGTTACCGATCGCCCGATCGATCCTAACTCGATGTGGGCGAATGCTATAGTCCCCTTGGCGATCGCTTACAAAGCAGCCAGCACATTAGATTCTACGATCGGCTACAAAGAAGCGCCATACACAGATTTAGGATGGTTTAGCGCCAAACTAGAAGACGTGCTGACGTGGATTCCTTGCCGGCTAACAGTGATTACTTTAGCCCTTATATCTGGCAAACCGATTTACATTTGGCAGATTTGTCAGAGAGATGCTGTTAAAGATGCCAGTCCCAATTCCGGTTGGAGCGAGTGCGTTTACGCCGCCATCTTGGGAGTGCAACTAGGAGGTACTAATTCCTATCGCGGAGTTCTCAAACACAAACCCCTGTTAGGCGAGCCGGTTTACCCTATCACAGCGCAGCTAATTTGCCCAGCATTGGAATTAACTCGGTATTGCTTTCTGATTTGGTTGGGACTATCATTGCTTTTTTATACCTTATTAGGTTTGAGCCGCTAACTTATGACCTCACTCGAACAGTCCAGGAGGCATAAATAACGTATTTCTGTGATTGTTCGCCCTCAGCCAAGCAATCGCAGCATCTGCTTTTCATCCGTTCGGGGTAAGTCCTGCAGAACACAGAGATCAGCCACAGACAAAAGCAAAAAAAAGTTTTGACCTTTGTTCAAACCCCCAAATTCATCTGTAAAGTCAATCTCAAATCTCAAATCTCAAATCTCAAATTGTTAGATATGCCAACAGCCAACAATTAGCTCGCAGCAACCCATGACTAAAATTATCAAAATTTTATCCCCTGATGAAGTGAGGCGCACTCTCACCCGCGTCGCTTCCCAGATTGTCGAAAAATCAGGGAATCCCTCGGAGTTAGTGCTGTTGGGCATTCATAGTAGAGGAGTGCCTTTAGCTCAAATTTTGGCAGATCAAATTGAAGTTCTCGAACAAGTCAAAGTACCCGTGGGCGCTTTGGATATTACCTTTTACCGAGATGACTTGGATCGAGTTGCGATGCGGACACCGGCTAAAACAGAAATTCCTTTCGATTTGACGGGCAAAACTGTGGTGTTGGTAGATGACGTTATATATAAAGGCAGAACGAGTCGAGCGGCTTTGAATGCGGTAAACGATTACGGGCGGCCGGAGAAAATTTGGTTGGCGGTATTAGTCGATCGTGGCCACCGAGAAGTACCGATTCAGCCAGATTTTACGGGTAAAAAGTTGCCGACTGCAAAGGAAGAACAAGTTAAGGTTTACGTTCAAGATCTCGACGGGCGCGACGGAGTGGAGTTAATTAAGGGATAATACGATTTTAGATTTTAGATTTTAAAGGGGGCAAAACTGAACTGTTCGACTAAATTAGTATATTTTGGGCGCGCTAGGAGCAACGCCCTACAAAAAGATTGAGAGTCTGGGACGCACGGGTGGCAATCCACCGGGTTGTTTGGCAGCAATACTTCGTTGCCGCCAGCAGAAACGGTAAAAAAAGCCGCTTTATCATCAAAGTCGCAGCGGGCAGAAACCGGATTTTTAGTGTCGTTACCGATTTTTGGCACAATAAACCAGGTTTCTACGAGAATATTGGCTTGAGGCACCAAGTATCTAGGAAGAAACGGGGTTTTTCGCGCGCGGAGCGTCCTAAATTATTAAAAATCGGCAGTGCAGGAGTTGAACCTGCCTGGGGCGAATTATGAGTTCGCTGCCTAAACCGCTCGGCCAACTGCCGTTAAATCGATTTCTTTGATCTAACTCAAAATGAAGTATAACATAATTTCCCAGTCCGTGCTAGAACTAGAGAACAAAAATCAAAATCTTTAGATCTGCTGAGTCCCGATCGCCTGTTAGCCAATGTGAGGCAAGCCGATCGACCGGACAAAGCAGTTTCTAGGGCTCGGCATAAACTTATAGGCAATGGCAGTGAATTCGACGGTAGTGCTGACTCTAATTCTGCTCGCTCTGATGTTTGGAGCTGGCGTGACGAGTTCTGTTTGGGGATTTACTATAGGTCGCGAAGCCTTGCAAGGAACGACTCAACCCGATATTCGCCCCAGCAACAATGCTGGCAGCGGCAAGCAGGGAACTCAGGCTAGCAAAGACCAAGTAAGCATTTTGAAAGAAAAAGACATTCTCACAACCGTCAAAGCACGGGTAGAAGGTCGCGATCCAGAAAAAACAACGGCCGGG
This sequence comes from Microcoleus sp. MP8IB2.171, assembly GCA_030248405.1. Lineage (GTDB taxonomy): Bacteria > Cyanobacteriota > Cyanobacteriia > Cyanobacteriales > Microcoleaceae > Microcoleus. The sequence continues at coordinate 4,191 of JARCMA010000089.1, read as the reverse complement.
GCAAATACTAAAACAGAGAAGGCAAGCTCTAAACCAGCCGCGGCCAAAAAACCGGCTGCAAAAAATGCCAGCGCCAAGTTTCCCCTGAACAGTCGCGACGGGGGAATAACTCTGGAGGTAAGCGCGGCCAGTCAGCGCAACAATTCCATGCTGCTAGACGTGAGCATGAAAAATGAAGGCTCCCAAGCTGTGAGGTTTCTCTACAGTTTCTTGAACGTCACTGACGATCGTGGCCGGGCCCTGAGCGCGACTGCTGAGGATTTGCCGTCGGAACTCCCCCCCAACGGGCAGGTGTTTTACGGTACGGTGAGTATTCCCACAGCTTTGCTGGAAAATGCTAAGGAAGTTTCGCTGACGCTGACAGATTATCCAGGTCAAAAACTTCAGTTGCAAATATCTGGCATTCCAGTGGCGAAGTAAAATAAAAGAAGACCAAACCTGTAGACCGATTCTCAGGTTTGATCGAGGAAGTTTTTTTAGGGAGCATTGTGTCACTTTTAGGGGCGAGAGTGCAGGAGATATCTGATTTACCCGCGATGAGTTTGACAGAGGTGCTGTCGCGGTTGCTGTCAGTGCTGTTGCTGATTGCGATCAATGCTTTTTTTGTGGCGGCTGAGTTTTCGATGGTGACGGTACGCCGATCGCGCATCAATCAGTTAGTAGAGGCTGGCGACATTGCAGCTTTAACTGTTCAATCTTTGCAGAAAAGTATCGAGCGATTGCTCTCAACAATGCAGTTGGGAATCACTCTTTCTAGTTTAGCTCTCGGCTGGATTGGGGAAGAGACGATCGCCGTGCTAGTCCGAATGTCGATCGCCAGTTTGCCGCTGCCACTTTACATCAAGTCGGCCGTCCCCCATTCTTTGGGAATATCAATAGTAACTTTTTTCCTGCTAGCTTACCTACAAATCGTACTCGGCGAACTGTTTCCCAAATCTGTAGCGTTACTTTATTCCGAACAGCTAGCCAGAAGTTTAGGGCCTCCGAGTTTATTAATTTCCCGTTTGTTCAATCCCTTTGTATCGTTTCTCAATCAATCCACTCGATCGCTCTTGCAGCTTGCGGGCATCGAATACGACCTAACGCACCGGCCAGTTACGCCCCAAGAACTGCAATTAATTATAGCGACTTCCACCGAATCAAGCGGCTTGGAAGCAGAAGAGCGAGAATTGCTCAATAACGTGTTTGAATTTGGCGAAGTTTGGGTAGAAGAAGTGATGGTGCAGAGGCCGAACATTATCGCACTTCCGAAGACGGCTACCCTTCAAACTTTGCTCGACGAAATGGCAATTTCCAACCATTCCCGCTATCCCGTGACTGGAGATTCTTTAGACGATATTATTGGCATTATTGGTTTCAAACAACTTGCAAAACCTCTAGCTGAAGGTTTGCTATCTCCTGACACGCCAATTGTAACTTGGATGCGTGCGGTGAGGTTTGTGCCGGAGATGATGCTGCTGGGGGAATTACTGCCTTTGATGCAGAGTTCGTCGGAAGAAATTGCGATCGTAGTTGATGAATTTGGCGGCATTTCCGGGTTAGTCACGCTGAGGGATTTGATCGCGGAAATTATCGGCCGCAGCTACGAGTCGCCCGACAGTAAAGAAATAGCTTTGCAAGTATTGGACGATCGCACTTTTTTGGTGCAAGCGCAGTTAAATGTAGATGATGTGAATCAAATATTGAATTTGGATTTGCCAGTAGCTGACGACTATCAGACAATTGGAGGTTTTCTGAGCTATCAGTTACAAAGAATGCCCGCTGTTGGGGACGTTTGGCACTGCGAAAATGCGGAACTTACGGTTGTTTCTGCGTGCGGGCCCAGGTTGGAGCAAATTCAAATTCAGTTGCTGGATGGGGCGGCGGGCGATCTAATTTTGGGTGAAATTGTAGCTGCGGGCGGGGAAGTTGTGGCGAAAGGGCGAAAGAATAGCGGGTTGAGTAGTGTGGCAAAATTGTCTCATTAAGATTTTGATGAAAAGGGCGATCAAAATAGCGCAACTTTTTATACCAAATCTTAGTTAGCAGCAGCCCCGTTTATTCTTTAGTCTCCTAGAGAGAGACGAGAGTATATGGAGGAGCGCTTTCAACCGTCGAGTCGGAATACTGTTTAAGCATAAAACACCGGATCTTTCAGCCCCAATTCCTCAAAAGCTGCCAGCCGCAGCCGACAAGAATCGCAAACGCCGCACGCAGTTTCGCCGCCTGCATAACAAGACCAAGTTTGCTCCCAAGGTACTCCCAAATTGTTCCCCAATTCAATAATTTCTGTTTTTTTAAGTTCGATCAAAGGTGTGACAATCTTAATAGCTTCTCCTTCTCTTCCCTGCTTCGTTCCTAAGCGAAATACTTCCTGCATGGCTTGGATGTAATCGAGGCGGCAGTCGGGATAGCCGGAATAATCTAAAGCATTGACACCAATGTAAATTCGCTGAGCTCCTAGAGTTTCGGCGTAGGCGAGGGCAAAGCTGAGAAAGATCGTATTTCTAGCAGGAACGTAGGTAATTGGGATGTTTTGGGACATTTCTGCAAGATTGCGATCGATCGGCAATTCCATCTCATTATCCGTCAAAGCCGAACCGCCCCACAGCGTCAAGTCAAAGTTTACCACCTGATGCGCTTTAATGTGGGCTGAAAGTGCGATCGCCCGTGCTGATTCCAACTCCCGCCGATGTCTTTGTTGGTAGTCAAAGGAAATCGCGTAACATTCGCAGCCGTCGGCTTTGGCTTGATATAAAACTGTTGAGGAATCCAGCCCTCCCGACAATAAAATAACTGCTTTCACTTCAAACATCCTCAGTCTAATCAGTTTTTATATTTATATCAAACCTGTTGTCAATTGACAAGATGAGACGGCGGTTGAAACCGCGTCTACAAAAACGAAGACGGCGGTTGAAACCGCGTCTACAAAAACGAAGTCCGCGACTCGACTTCGCTCGCCGAACACCTCCGCGGACTGAAGAAGATAAAATAATTTTAACCGCCGAGTCTTCTTCAACCCGCGCACCATCCGGGTTTTGTTTGTATAGACGCGGTTTCAACCGCCGATTCTTCTGAAGAAGATAAAATAATTTTAACCGCAGAGTTTTCTTCAACCCGCGCACCATCCGGGTTTTGCTTGTATAGCAGCGGTTTCAACCGCCGAGTCTTCTGAAGAAGATAAAATAATTTTAACCGCCGAGTCTTCTTCAACCCGCGCACCATCCGGGTTTTGTTTGTATAGCAGCGGTTTCAACCGCCGATTCTTCCTGCAACAAATCGTCTAGTTCCCGGTAATCGGGCAAAGTTGTATCAATTTCTCTACCCTGCCGCAAAACTGTGCGATCGCGCTGCGACCTAGATAACAATTCGCTGAAATTCCGCGCCTTAAATAAAATCAAGTCTGCGGGTAAACCAACTCCTATTCGTCCTACATTCTGCAATCCCATTAAATCTGCTGGTGTTGTTGTGACTGTGCGCGGCCAATCTTCCCAAGGCCTGTCTAAATGGGCTATGCGGACTGACATATTAAAGACTTCTAAAACATCGTGATCGCCAAATCCGTAAAACGGATCGCGACAGTTGTCGCTAGCAACTGCAACGGGAATTCCTGCTGCTTTGAGTTCGTGCAGCAGCGTCACTCCCCGCCAGCGCGGTGTACGCCCAGATTGTCGGTCTTGTAGGTAAAGGTTGCACATCGGCAAGCTGACAATGCCAATATTTGCTTGCTTGACTAATTCCAGAGTTTCTGTTACTAAATCGGGCGGTTGTACGGCTAAACTACAGCAGTGTCCGCAGATAATTTGACCAGAAAATTCATGGCGGATGGCGGTTTTTGCGACTTCCCGCAATGTTACTGATTCTGGATCGTCGCTTTCGTCGGTGTGGAAGTCGAGGTTTAAATTTCGTTCTTTGGCTAAGGCAAAAACTCGATCGAGTTGTTTGTCTAAATCCGGGTTCATGTAGGCGACGCCGCCGAGGATGCCGCCGATTTGGGCAATTCTGTCTGCTAATTTTTCGCCGGCAGGTGTGAGGAAATAGTCGAGGGAAACCAGGGAAACTGCTTGCATGATCAGCCGATCGCCCCATTCGGCTTGCAGGGCTTCAAATACTGCTAAACTAACGGTTCCCTGTTCGCCCGCGCTGTCGATGTGAGTGCGGATGGCTTTGGTGCCGTGGGCGTAGCTGCACTTGAGGCCGAACTGGATCCGC
>JARCMA010000628.1 GCA_030248405.1 Microcoleus sp. MP8IB2.171 | reverse complement strand
TCAGTTGACAGTTGACAGTTGACAGTTGACAGTTGATAGCGACCTCTACCTGGAAGGAAGAGGATTGGAGTAATGAATAGTCTTCTTTTAATTTCTCCCGATCAGGGTTCCGGCTTTAAACCAATTCTTTCTGGTAAACCAAAAGAGGACTTACGCACGCTGCCTCATCAACCCGGTTTCTTCACAGATATAGCAGAAGCAAGAAGCAATAAAATTAAGGGTTTCAACAATTAAAAACGTCCTAATCGTCTTAGCGGTTGCTATATTTTGCCGCTCACTTACTTAAACCGAGAACATAAAAATTGACATATAGCCCTCCCAAAATCATCCTACCCGCGTGCGTTTCCAGAAACTTTAGCTTTCGCGAGTTCCGATCAAAGCAATCTCAAACCTCCAAACTTTTTCCCCCTTCGTCTTCCAACGGTGCAGGCACTGTGAAATAGAAACTGCAGCCTTGTGAGACAACACTTTCGACCCAAATTCTGCCGCCGTGCTGCTGTACTATGCTGCGACAGATAGCCAAACCCAAACCCGTACCTCCTTTTTGGCGGGAGTCAGAAGCATCGACTTGTTGAAACCGTCCAAAGATAGTTTCTAGTTTATCTGCAGGAATCCCCCGCCCTCGATCTTTGACTTCAAATAAAACCCGTGAAGCGTAGCTATCCCGTAGGGAATCGCCCAAATGTTCAACCCTGACAGTTACTGTACTTCCTGGAGCGGAAAATTTAATCGCATTGCTCAACAAATTTACCAGCAGTTGAACGATTCTGTCCGGGTCAGCCCAAATTTGGGCTGTTTCGGGCAAAATCGACAAATCAATGTTATTTTCAGCAGCCAAAGAAAGTACAGCTTCTGCAGACTTCCGCATCAAAACCTGGGCATCGCACCACTGCTTGACGAGGATAACTTGGCTCGAATCGAGCCGCTCTAAGTCTAGAATATCGTTGACCAAACGCACTAACCGTTCGGTATCGCTCGAAGCGATTTCTAACATCTGTTTGGCAGTTTCCGGTCGATTTTTCAGTACCCCAGCCGCCAGCAAACCTAAAGAACCGCGAATGGAGGCAAGCGGAGTTCTCAGTTCGTGGCTGACAATCGAAATAAACTCATTTTTCATTTTTTCAATTGCCAGACTTTCTGTGATATCTGTGACTGTGCCGACGTGACCAATTAGTTGAGATCTGTCGGAAAAAATCGGAGCTGTTTTAAGCCGACAAAACCGAATGGTTCCGTCTCGCTGGATGTGGCGGAATTCGCAGGAAAATTCCCCATCTAGCGATTGCGATTGGGACCACTTAGACAGAATTAGTTTGAGGTCTTTGCGGTGAACAAACCGCATCCAGCCATTTCCTAAAGCTGCTGCCGGTGTGAAGCCACCAATTGCTTGACAGCGAGGATTTGTATAGGTACATTTCCCCTCAGTATCGATTTTGAAAATGCCCACAGGGGAACTCTCGCTCAGAGATCGAAATAAAGCTTCGCTTTCCCGGAGTTCTGCTTGAGAGCTTTCTAGTTCTCTGGTTCGCTGCAAAACTCGCATTTCTAACCGTTCGTTGAGCTGTTGGAGGGCGGCTTCAGCAAGTTTACGATCGCTAATATCGCGGTGTACTGATACCCAGTGGGTAAACTCACCATTTTCGTCCGCTATGGGCACAATGCTCATTTCTACCCAAAATTCCGTCCCGTCTTTGCGGTAATTTATCGAGTCAACCCGCACCGGCTGCCAGGTTTCCAAAGCTGTCCGAACTCGATGGAGACTGGCGCGGTCTGTTTTTTCTCCTTGCAAGATGCGTGGCGTTTTGCCCACAACTTCTTCTAGCGTATAGCCGGTCATCCGCGTGAAAGCTGGGTTGACATAAATAATTCGCGGGCCCGGTTCCTCAATCGGTTCAGCTTCGGTAATTAACACGGCGTCGTTAGTGGTGGTGACTGCTGATTCCAACAGGCGCAACTGTAATTCTCTAGCTTTGCGATCGGTAATTTCTGTAACTGTCCCCACCATCCGCACTGCATCGCCTGCTTCGTTGTAAAAAAACTTACCTTTCCCCTCTATCCAGTGAATGCTGCCGTCGGGCCAAACCACGCGGTTTTCGTTACAGAAATCTCCTCGCTGGGCGATCGCCTGATTTATAGCATTCTGAATACTGTTTAAATCTTCTGGGTGAACGCAAGCTGCAAAACTTTGATAAGTTCCGCCAAAAGTTCCCGGTGCCAACCCATACAACTCTTCGTGTTCCCTCGACCAAACAATGAGATTTTTCTGCAAGTCCCAGTCCCAAAATCCAATTTTGGTAGCGGACAAAGCTAAGCTGAGCTGCTGATTGGTTTTCCGCAACTCCATGCTAGTAATCGCCACTCGAAGTTCTCGGGCTATTTCGATTTCGCATCGCTGCCAAGGCAAAGATTTTAACCTCACAGTTTCTTGCCACAACTCAAAGGAATTGCGAGGATAAATCGCTCTGCTGTCATCCGGTTTAAATTCTATTTGCCCGTTGGGTTGACCGGCCCAGTTGACAGTTTGAATTGCTTCAGAACGGAACCACAAAATGTAATAATTTTGCATCTCGGACATGGCAAGCACCAGCAAACCGCTAGCAACTTCTTTAAAC
>JARCMA010000627.1 GCA_030248405.1 Microcoleus sp. MP8IB2.171 | reverse complement strand
CGGGGAGAGGGGGAGAATTCCTAACTCAAACTCCTAGTTCTTCCCTTGTCCCTTCTGCCTCCTCCCTTCTGCCCTCAAACGCTGGCTGGTTGGGCGTTCACCTGCGGATGACCGGACAATTGCTGTGGGTAAACGGCGACGAACCCCTGCCAAAACACGCGCGAGTCCGCCTATTTTTTGCAGGAAACCAAGAACTGCGGTTTGTAGACCAACGCACTTTCGGACAAATGTGGTACGTGCCCGCAGAAACCGAAGTTTCTAGCACAGTCACCGGCCTGAAACTCCTAGGCCCAGAACCATTTTCCGACGAATTTACCACAGAATATTTAGCCCGCAAGCTACACCGACGGGCGCGACCAATTAAAACAGCTTTGCTAGACCAGGCACTGATAGCGGGTTTGGGGAATATCTATGCTGACGAAACTTTGTTTTTGTCGGGAGTAATGCCGACAACTCTGTGCGCGGATTTGACCGCAGAGCAAATTGAGCGCATCCATTCAGCTATTATTCAAGTTCTACAAAAGGCGATCGCATCCGGTGGCACCACTTTTAGCAATTTTCTCAACGTCCAAGGTGTCAACGGCAACTACGGCGGCGTCGCTTGGGTGTACAATCGCGCCGGCCAACCCTGCCGCACTTGCTCTACAACCATCGAACGTATAAAATTAGCAGGGCGATCGACTCATTACTGCCCCGCGTGTCAGAAATAACTTCCCACTCTCTTTGTCCGCGGAGGCGGACATCGTTTGTGTAGTCGCGGTTTCAACCGCCGACTCCAACCGGGAATTTGTAACTCTAATCTACTATTAAAGCCAAATCAGCATTAAAATTTGTATACTTTTATAAATTAAGAAGAGCAACTTATGGCAATCAAAAAAGGTAGCATAGTCCGCGCAATTCGCGAAAAACTGGAAAACAGCCTAGAAGCCCAAGCCAGTGATCCGCGCTTTTCCTCCTATCTATTTGAAACAAAAGGCGAAGTGATGGATGTTCGCGGCGAGTACGCCTTCGTCAAATTCGGCAAAGTCCCCACCCCCAATATTTGGCTGCGCGTAGACCAACTCGAAGATTTTAACTAACTCACCGAAACTAAACATCACGGTTCTTGAACTAAAGTAGGGTGTGCACCGCGCACCTTACCCCAATTAAGCTCATTCCTAAAATCTCAAAAAACACTTACACAGAACAGATCAAAAACAGATGCTGCGATTGCTTCGTTCCTCTCATCCGACAGAAATATGTTATTGATGCGTCTAGGACTGTAAAATCTAAAATCTAAAATCTAAAATCGAATGAATCATCCATCAACCCGCGTCTCAATTATCGGTGCAGGCAAAGTCGGTAGCACCTTAGCCCAACGAATTGCCGAGAAAAATCTGGCAGATGTAGTATTGCTAGATATTGTCGAAGGTTGGCCGCAGGGTGTTGCTTTGGATTTGATGGAAGCCAGGGGAGTGGAACGCCACGATCGCCAAATTGTCGGTACAAACAATTATACAGATACAGCTAACTCAAATATCATTGTCATTGCCGCCGGAATCCCGCGCAAACCCGGTATCAATCGCGAAGATTTAATTAAAATTAATGCTGCAATTGTTACTGAAGCTGCAAAAAGCGCGATCGCCCATTCCCCCGAAGCAATCTTAATCGTAGTCACAAATCCCCTAGATATTATGACTTATCTAGCGTGGGAAGCTACGGGTTTACCAAAACACCGAGTCATGGGTATGGGGGGAGTTCTAGACTCCGCCCGCTTTCAAACTTTTATTGCCATGGAATTGGGCGTTTCAAATGCTGAAGTCAATGCAACTGTCATCGGTTCTCATGGCGATTTGATGGTTCCTTTGCCCCGTTATTCTACTGTCAACGGTATTCCCATTAATCAACTTATGGATGCTGGGGCGATCGATCGCATTGTAAAACGCACACGCCACGGCGGCGCAGAAATTGTCACATTGATGAAGACTGGTAGTGCTTATTTTGCACCCGCATCTGCTGCCTGTTTGATGGTAGAATCTATTTTATTAAATCAGTCGCGACTCTTGCCTTGCTGCGTTTATTTGCACGGCGAATACGGCGTGCAAGATATCTTTTTAGGAGTCCCATCTCGATTGGGATATCAGGGAGTCGAACAAATAGTGGAACTTGAACTCAGCGATACTGAAAGAGCAGCCTTTATCGAGTCGGGCAAATTGGTTGCCCAAAATATTGAGGAAGCGAAGGCAATACTGAAAACTGCTTCTTAAGTTGGTAGCAATTCGTTGATCATAGCAGCCTGCTCGTCGCTTCAATATAATAATTTATATTGAGTATGACAGTGCGATCGCTCTGTCGGAAGTTTGCTTATCGGATTTCAACCGCGCTTTGATAAAAAATATCATTGATCATGCTTGTTAGGCTGTATTTTAAACGCCGAAAAATGAACTGCAAGGAACCGATTGATAAATATAAAATTCACTCTCAAAAACTTGCTAAAAACGAAAAAACTGGCAAAAGCAGTTGAACTTGGTCTGCGCGACAATACCATCAGAGTTTCTCTAGAAATTAAAGCAAAAATCTGCCATCTTTTCTTTACTACTAAACCAACAGCAGAAGCAGTCGGTTTTGGCTGATCACTCGTGCTCGCATTGCCCAACAACACCGTGGCATTTTAAAGGTAGAAAGTGAAATGCGAGTTTATACGAAATTTATCATTACTTTGCCCAAACTTTAATCCTCGCGATCGCCCTTTCTATTGATCAAGCTTGAAATACCTTTACTTTAGCCAAAAATGTGATACCGTAAATATTGGTATTATCTAAAATTTTTACACTTGTCAAAAATGGCAAAAATCGGGCAAAAAGTCTCCGCGCGTGCGAAGCTATCCCAAACGCGCTTGCGGGCCCGTTGCGGTAGGGAATAGTCCTTGAGTTGAGCCAATTTAACCATAGCCTGCAACTACCTCAACTGTTTGACCGAAAACTAACCTCTGATTCGGTGAATTTTAATCAGTTTAAAAAATCTAATCCCTTGCATAAAAAAATGAGAATGCCAGGAAAAATATCTCAAATTTCGGCTTACCCCAAAGGCTGTAAAAAATTTAATTTAGGAGAGATAAATCGAGCATTACTTAAAACTCTAGAAAAGGCGATCGCCTAAATTTAAACAAATTTTAATAGAGGCGAACCCAACAGGATATTCGATCGCCAAACCAAGGAAACCATTGATCGAGTTGGCGGTAATAATAAAAATGTGACAATTGCAACCGAAGGCGAGCCAAAAAAATGTCAAAATTAGTCAGAGACGCTCCTCCCGATCGCGCAATGGAACCGGGTTTCTTGTTTCCACTTTCGGAGATTCCCTGACTTAATTACGTTAATAAACCGGGTTTATGTGTAAGTTTTGTTAGCATTATTCTCAATAATTGAGAATTGATGAAGTAGCAAATTATGCCAGTTTTTAAGTAAATATACGGGAGCTAAAATGGTCTATTGACCTCCAAATCTCGAAAAAATACGGAAATGCAGCGTGAGTAGCTGCTAAGTGCTAGCAGAAGGAGGAGAATAAGTTCTTTGCCTTTTTGAGTTACCAGGCTCAACTTGCAGATCGCTATTGAGATGCCATCAACCTCGATACCAAACCGCAAAATCACTAAATAAACAGCATTATGTTTCATGAATACCTGTATCACGAAGTCAGCAATCTGCGCGAGAAACTAGCTCGCCTAGAAAGAGAAACGCAGTCTCAAACCTGGTTCAAAAAGCTGCAAGCGCTGATGGGAGTGATTAGCAAAATTCGTGAATCCCTAGACTTAGAAACAATATTCAAAATCACAGCCACCGAAGTCCGGCAACTCCTAAATGCCGATCGAGTCGCCGTCTACCGCTTCTTTCCCGAATCCGAATGGAATGAGGGCGAAGTAGTATCCGAAGACGTACTGCCCCAATACAGCCCATCTTTGGGAACCAGAGTCCGCGACTATTGCTTCGGCGAACAATTTGCCGCCAATTATGCCAAAGGATACGTTCAAGCAGTCACGGACATCTACAAAGCCCGGTTGAGCCCTTGTCACCTCAAAATCCTCAAGCGATTTCAAATCCGAGCTAACTTAGTCGTACCGCTGCTGCAAGGGCAACATTTGTGGGGATTGCTGTGCATTCACTCCTGCGGTCAACCCCGCCAGTGGCAAGAAGACGAAATCGAATTTGCCAGACAAGTAGGCGACCATTTAGCAGTTGCAATTTCTCAGGCCGAACTGCACTTGCAAACCCAGAGACAAATAGCAGAAATTGAATCGGCGCAGCAGAAACTCCGCGAAAGCGAGCAAAAATATCACCAAATTCTCGACTCGATCGGCGATATGGTATTAGTCAAAGGCCCCGAATCAAAAATCGTCTGGGCAAATCAAGCATTCCGGGACTACTACGGCATGACTGAAGAGGAACTGCAAGGCATCATAGACGCACCTTTCGCCGAACCTGACCACACTCTCCAGTACATTAAAGATGACACCTTCGTATTTGAAACCGGACAAACCCTGGAAATTGCCGAAGAACCGGTGACGCGCTACGACGGAGAAGTGCGGCTGTGGAGTACAGTCAAAACACCGATCCGCAATCAAGACGGCCAAATCACCATGACTGTCGGTGTCTCCCGCGACATGACGCAACGCAAAGCAGCAGAAGAAGCCGTCAAAGCCAGCGAAAGCAAATACCGCAGTCTGGTAGAAACCTCCCAAGACATGATTTGGTCTGTCGATGCGACTGGACGCTACACCTTCGTCAACCCAGCAGTTAAGTATATCTACGGTTACGAACCAGCAGAAATGATCGATCGACCATTCTCCGATTTTGTGACACCAGAACAAGCCCAGAAAGATTTAGCTGTTTTCGCCCGCCTGTTTGCGGGAGAATCAATTTTTCAGTACGAAAGCACCCAAATTGCCAAAGACGGCAGCATGAAACATTTGATGTTCAATGCGATCGCCCTGTACGACGAAACCGGAAACGCGATCGGCACCACCGGTACAGCTACCGACATTACCGATCGCAAGCGCGCAGAAGCAGCATTGCAACACGCCAACGCCGAACTAGAACGCAGAGTTGAAGCCCGCACCGCCGAACTGCGCCAGACTTTTAGCGCCCTCACCGCCAGCGAAGCCAAGTTCCGAACGATCGCAGCCACCATCCCCGGAGCTCTGTTCCAATTTTGCAGCCGCGAGGGAGTGTGGAGAGTTGACTATATCAGCGATCGCATTGAAGATATCAGCGGCGTCACAGCAGCAGAAATGATGCGAGACATGAATACATTCATTTCCCGCGTCCACCCCGAAGACTTGGAAAGCTACATCGCCTCCGTCTGCGAAGCCGTAGAAAACCTCTCTCTGTGGAACTACGAAGGGCGGTTAGTCAAGCCAAACGGCGAAATTCGCTGGTGGCAGGGCGAGTCAATGCCCACCCGCAGCGAGAACGGCGAAATCGTATTTTGCGGCGTCGCGCTCGACATTACCGATCGCAAAGTTGCCGAAACCGCCATCCACGAAAGCCAGCGACAGCTCAAAGAAGCCCAGAGACTCGCCCACGTCGGCAATTGGGAATTCAACCCAGCCACGGAAACCATCACTTGGTCGGAAGAACTCTTCCGCATCTTCGGACTCGAACCGGCTGCGGCTGCGCCCAGCGTAGAGCAGCAACTCTCTTGGTGTCATCCAGAAGATGTGGAATTGTGGCAAACGCAAGTACAGCAGAGCCTTGAATTCGGCATTCCCTACGATTTTGACTACCGCCTTTACCGTCCCGACGGCACCCTGCGGCACATCAACGCCTTGGGCCAAGCCGAAACCGATGCCGGCGGCAAGGTGGTAAAATTATTCGGCACGGCGATGGACATTACCGATCGCAAAGCCGCCGAAGCAGCCCTGCGGCAAGCAGCAGCCGAGTTGGAAGACAGAGTGAGCGATCGCACCGCCGAACTTTCTCAAGCAGTCACTCAGTTAGAACAAGAAATTGGCGATCGCAAACAGGCAGAAGCAGCCCTCCAAGTTTCCGAGCAAAACCTGCGAACCAT
>JARCMA010000626.1 GCA_030248405.1 Microcoleus sp. MP8IB2.171 | reverse complement strand
TTGGGGACATCGGGGCAGAAACCGAAGGGAGAGATGACTCTCCACTCAATTTGTGATGGTTATTTAACCATCTAACACGCGACTTCTACATCGCACTTGACTGTAATAGTCTGGATTGTCCCGTAGTTCCGCTAGGTAGCAAACCAGAGGGCAAGCATTGACGGGGGAACGGTTTTGCTCGTACCAATTAAATCGATCGGCCAACAAAAAGTTGTATTGAGAACACAACATGGATAGCCATCTGTTTAGCTCAATAATTTGCTGTTTTGTTGGGCGTAATTTGTATTGGTAGCTTGTTCTCACACACTCATCCTCCTTGACATCATCGTAACACGCTCTGCGATCGCATCATGATAAGATTGATTAACTACGTACCTACGTTAATCCGCCTATCTATCCCGACACTAACCTGAGTACAGTTTAGTGTCGGGATAGATAGGCGAAGATGCTAGCTCGATCGCGCCTTGTCGCAATATTTCCCACTCGCTGCCAGTCCATTTAGCCACAGTCGAAGGCAAACTCGAAGCTGTTGCCACTGTTGTTAATTCAGCAGCAACTAATGTCAAGACTTCGGGAAACTGCGCTTCAATTTCTGCCACCGACTCCAGAGGCGCTTGGCCGGATAGATTAGCACTGGTAGTAGCCAAAGGGCCTGTCTGCTCTAGAATCTTGAGGGCAAGGGGAAAATTAGGCACTCGTACTCCGATTGTAGTGCGATCAATGGGATTGAGAGCCGCCGGGACTTTTGGCGAAGCCGGCAGCACCAAAGTTAGCGCCCCCGGCCAATAGGATTCGGCCACTTGCTGCCACAATGTTAATTCTGCCGGACTCCCGTGCACGTAAGGCCACAAAGCTTGGGGTGATGCTGCCATCAAAATCAGCGGCTTGTCTTGACTGCGACGTTTAGCTGCAAAAATCAACTCCGAGCGATCGGGACGCGCAGCCAAAGCGGGTACAGTATCTGTAGGAAAACTGACGATATGATTACCAGAAATTGCCCCTTGAACTAGCGCATTTATCGAAACTTGTGTCATACCGTTTTAGATTTTAGATTTTAGATTTTAGATTTGCGGCATATTCTTGAAACCTAAAGACGGTAGGCTAAGGCAAACCGATCGATCCCTGCTAAATCCGACAATATCTGAACTTTGCCATAACTCCCGTGACTTTCGAGCATATCAGCTACCGCCTCAGCCTGTCCCGCCATCATCTCAACCAACCAAACTCCCCCGGATTCTAAATAATCGGGAGCCGTTTCTACCAAATGCCGGATGCACTCTAACCCGTCAAAACCGCCGTCTAAGGCCAGATGAGGTTCGTGCTTCAAAACTTCCGGTTCCAGAGTCAGCACCGTGCTGCTGGGAATGTAAGGGGGGTTAGAAACCATGCCGCTGACTTGACCTTTGAGAAATTCTAGCGGTTGCCACCACGAACCTTGATAAAAATTAATTCGCGATTCAAAGCCCAAATTCTCAGCATTCAGTCGAGCAACTGCCAAAGCTTCCGAACTGCAATCTACTGCATAAACCCTAGCATTTGTCAACGCACAAGCCAAGCCGATCGCGATCGCCCCGCTGCCCGTCCCCAAATCCACCCAATGCGATTTTGGATTGACACCATAGCTTTTAACAGCTTCTACAGCCAAATCGATCAGCAATTCCGTTTCAGGACGCGGAATTAGCACCGCCGGCGTTACTTTGAGAGAAAATTGCCGCCAATATACATTTCCTGTTAAATACTGCACAGGGACTCGTTCCTGCAACCGACTGCGCCACAATTCGGAAAGTTCAGATAAAGATAACTTTAATGCAATTTTTTGCAAATCTTTAAACGACTCCAAACGCAGAGCCAACCTATCCAAACCAGCCAGCTCTTGCAGCAGCCAGTCGATTTCTGCTAGGGGAATGTCAGAGGAGCTCGCCTCCGCCTTAGCTTGATTCACCCACTGCCAAAGCTCTAAACCAGAAACAAACATAGGACTTTTTGGTAACAGGTAATTGCTAATTACTAATTGGCAATTGGTAATTCTAATTGATAATTAGAATTGATAATTAGTAGGTTGAGTCAAGAAACCCAACCTACTAACTAATCACTGATGACTGATGACTGCTGACTAACTATTAGCGAGTCGGTCGAGCTGGAGCCGGAGAGGCTGGAGCCGATCGAGCTGGAGCCGGAGCCACCTGTGGATTTTGGCCCGCACCCGCAGGTTGGAGCGATCGCACAAATTCCAGCGACTCCCGCGACGGAATCAAAATCATTTGGGTCAAAAACGGGTCGTTCTCAGTACGCAAAGCTTCCAAAACGCTCTCCAAGTTCACCACCTCAATCTTAATTGTGGCGGTCACGTTCGGCTGCTGCTGCTTAAAACGATCGACCATGCCCTGTAAATCCTCCTTGTTAAAAAACAAAGGAATCACCTCTTGCTGGCCCCGCTGAATCGTCAAATAACCATTTTCCGCACCGCCTCTGGCCAAAAACAGAGGTACACCGTTGAACTCGTTAACTTGTTGACCAGTCTGCTGAAGTACAGTTTTAGCTGACTGCACCTGCTGCGGAGCCGGAACGAAAGCAAATTGCACTTCCTCCGGCTTGCCTTTATTTGCTTGAGTGAGCTGATAAATTTCGCCCAGGGATACTGGCATCACCCGCACCGAGGCCGCCAACTGAGGATTTCTGGTTTTCAGTTGATCGACAAAAGCTTGAGCATCTTTCTGGCTGATGAAAATTCCCGCCACGGAAGCATTACCAGTTTGACCCTCACCCTGCTTGGGAACTGAAGCGATCAGGGGCGCACCCTGAGCGTCTGTAACCGTAAATACCGGCACCGATCGCAATTTTTCCAAAATTTGTGGCTCCGGCAGTGCCAGTGCAGACATTTTGCCAATTGGGGAGGGGCCCAGCAGAGTGCTGCCGACAATTCCCAATATTGCGCCCAAACGAACTAATGATTTCATGTTTTTTCCATCAGGAGCGATCCTGAAACACATTAACGCAAAGACTCGCGCTTTCACACGATCGGCAAAAACTGCCTCCATTTGTTTTCATTTGACGAAATGTAAACATCAGAGACAGTTCTGCTTCAATCTATTATTTAACATTGTGCGATCGGGATGACAGGATTTGAACCTGCGACATCCTGCTCCCAAAGCAGGCGCGCTACCAAGCTGCGCTACATCCCGGTGTTATAGTTAGCTAACCTCTAACCATTAACACACAAAATTGCTTGCTTGTCAAGCTTTTTTAAATATTTAGCTCTCGATGCAGCTAAGGCGAAGTTTTTTCAGGTTGTGCGGTTTGACCCCACCCAAAAACCGATACCAGCCCCTGACTCCTATCGTGATCTGCTCACAATTTTAGACCCTTCGACAAGCTCAGGGCAACGCCCTAGTTCAAGCTCCCAGATTCATCTGTGGAATAAATCTCAAATCTCAAATAGTTCCTTCGACTCAGGGCAACTCGACTGACGGGGACTTGACCCCTCGACTGAGCGCCGATCGTCTGAATCACTCGCCGAATGTCTCACCGAAGTGTCAAATCTCAAATCGACTGACAATACTTGCACAGCTTCATAACGGCGCTGATGCCGAGATACATCAAAGCTTAACTGACCACAGCGCACAGGTGCATTCAGTGTTGTCAGCGTCAATATTGTATTGTATATCCTCAACAAATCAACGCCGACCTGCACCTCGCTCGCTAATCTGGATACCAAAACATACCTTTAATCCCCTCTGGATCGGACATAAAGCCCAAATTGCGGTAAAAATCCACCACTTGAGGGTCAGCAAATAAGGTAATGTTGCTGATATCTTCACTGCGGAGTTTTTTAATGATGTATTTCATCAGCGCCTTGCCCATGCCTTTGCCCTGGTAGTCGGGATGAACTACCACATCCCAAAGCGTGGCATTAAAAGCATGGTCTGAAGTCGCTCTGGCGAAACCCACCAGCCGTCGCTGGCTGCCCCGCATCTCCCACATAGAGACGACTAGGAAGCTGTGCTGAATAGCTTTTTTGACTTTACGCAGGGGACGGCGGGACCAACCCACTGCATTACAAAGTTCTTCGAGTTCGTAGAGGTCAATGTCCCGATCGCAACTGAAAAAGATGCGAGCGTTGCCGCTGGCGGGTTTGCGAAACGTTGGGGAAAGCGGATCGCCTAACCCAACAGCCACATCTTCCTCAAAATCCGCTGTTTGGGGTACAGAGGCAGACTCAGAACTACTAAATAAGTTTTTCCAAAAACCCATGCAGGCGCGGTTAAGGTAGTAGAAGTTGGACGACGAGAAAGAGAACCAGACAGATAAACCCACTCCGATGGCGTAGGATCAATTGCCGGTAGCCTCTTGAGGAACAGTTTACGGTACACTCATCTTACGCCGAAAACAGCGATTTGTCGTCCAACATTGAGTCTGCGCTTTTTTGATTCTGTCAACTTTGGTAGAACTGTTCTGCTAGCCAGTGCCCGGACAACCCGCTTTTAAGGTAAAATTTGTTGCCGAACCAGGACAGAGGCATTTTGGGAAATGCTTCTTTTGAGTGCCGCCGATCGCGCCGGAACTTATACCCTTGGTGGGAAATACCACTGGAATGGCGCAACGGCGACATTCGCGTGATACGTTCTCAGACAGATTTGACTTTTGCTTTTAGTGAGGAGACGGGCGCAATTTAAGTCGAATCGTCGAATCGAAAATCCCATTGCCATAAGGCATGGAAGAGTCAATAACTAGTATATCTCCCGCACCTTCTCCTCAATTATGGCTTCGGGTTTAAAACCATCTACACTAGAACTTCTCAAGCGCTTTAACCGAGCGTTTCCGCAGTTTTATGAGCAATTTGTCAGCAGCGAAATCCAGTTGCAAAACCTCAAATTAGCTTACCAGCTTTACAAAACTCGGCAAGCAGTCATCGAAATCCGAGCCGAAGGTAACAAAAGTGCCCTGCACTTTGCTTACCGGAACCAGTCTTTTCTATTGAGCGATATTTTTGGAGTGCTCGCGGCCTACGGACTGACGATTCACAGTCTCAGTCTGTACGGTCAAATTTACCCGCCGATGCTGGTATTTATCAAATTGGTCGTATCTCGCGGTGGCAAGGTATTGGCAGATAAAACAGCAGAAAACGTCTGTAGAGCCGTTCGAGAGGCATTGGCGGGGCATTTTGAGGTTGAAGAGATGTTGGCGGTGGAATTTAATTTAGACGCGGGTTTGGAAGATGTGGCAACTGAATTCTACGTCGATCCGGTTTTCCACTTGCCAGCTTTACTGATTGAAGCAGATAATCAACCTGGACTTTTTTACAAAGTTATGTATGCCATCTGGCAAGAGGATTTGTTGGTCGTAAATGCTAATTTGCTGGTTTGGCGGGGGCGAACTCGCCTAATTCTCTACTTGTTGGGGCCCAATGAAAGTTTAATTCCCGAGTATTTGGGGCAGAAAATCGCTGAGGGGGTGCGACAAAGATTGCTGGGCGAGCGATTTTAGGGCAAGCTGCCGATCCGATCCCTAAATAACTAGATTTCTATAAGTAGACATTAGTTTGCAGAAGTTGTCCAGTGAGATAGGATAAAAAGCTCGGCAAAATTGTTCGTACAAACGAGTGTAGATAGCGGTTCTCATAAACATGGGACACGCCGAAACGATGTTGTCAAGCTTTTTAAGTTTGATGGCGTACTTTATCTACAGAATAACCGCCCTAATAGAAAATACGTGCCAGATAAATAGGGGAGTTTAACCAGCAATATAGCCATCCTTGCAGGAGTCGTAAATTTTTTACCCCACCCCAACCCTCCCCGAAACCGCAGGGAGCGAGTAAGAAATTCACAAATGATGCGAGGATTGCTATAGTCCTGAGTATTTTTAGTCCGTAAAATAAGCTCGCGGAACTACACGCAAAAGTCGCAAGTATCCGCAAAAAATCCCTCCACAAAATTACGTATCACCTCGCTTAAAACTAGGTATAAGTAGGGCTTGCTGAATAAGCCTCAAACCCTTACATCAAAAGACTTTGGCTCCTGACGGCGCTGAGCGTGTGTAAGATTATGAGCTAAAATTAGTCAAAAG